>DASUOY010000088.1:0-8759 GCA_036276395.1 Pseudomonas sp. | reverse complement strand
GGAGCTGACGCCATGCTGCAGCTTGCTCAGCATCTCGTTGATCTCCGAGGTGCTCTGCTGGGTGCGCCCGGCCAGGGCGCGCACCTCATCGGCGACCACGGCAAAGCCGCGGCCCTGCTCGCCGGCACGGGCGGCCTCGATGGCGGCGTTGAGCGCCAGCAGGTTGGTCTGCCCGGCGATGGCGCCAATCACCCCGAGCACGTCATTGATGCGCTGCGCGTCCTGCTGCATCTCCTGCACCCGCTCGGTGGCCCGCTGCACTTCCTCGACCAGGGCCAGCACGCTGGCCGAAGCCTCGGCCACCACCAGCTTGGACTTCTCGGCATTGTCGTTGGCGGTGCGGGTGAAGCTGGCCGTCTCGCTGGCGCTCTGCGCCACGCTGTCGGCGGTGGAGCTCATCTCGGTGATGGCGGTAACGGTCTGGTCGGTTTCGTTGGCGTGGCGCGCCAGCACCTCGTTGCTGTGCCGCGACTGCCGCTGCAGCTGCTTGAGCTCGTCGGCGATCACCACGCTGGCCTGGCTGATATCGACGATCATGGCCTGCAGGTAGGCGATAAAGTTATTCACCGAACGGCCCACCGCATCCATCTCATCCTCACCCTTGAGGGCGATGCGCCGGGTCAGGTCGGCATCGCCGGCCGACAGCGAATCGATGCTGCCGCGCAGCACATGCAGGCGCTGCATCAACTGGCGGATGGCGAACAGGGTCACGGCCAGCAGCAGAACCACCAGGGGAATCTGGATCATGGCCAGGGCCTGCAGCACTTCGCTGCTGTTCTCGGTCAGCAGCCGGCTGGGCAGCGCGGCGGCCAGCAGCCAGGGCGTGCCCTCGATGGGCTGCAGAAAGAAGGTCCAGTCGCTGCCGTCACTGCCCTGGTACTCATGCTTGAGCAGCGCGCTGCCGCCGATCTGGCCCAGGCCATCCTGGATCTCACGGACAAAGGGCGACTGGCCGGCCAGCTCGGAAACGTTCTTCAGCACTATCTCGCCGCTGATACGGCCCTGATTGCTCAGCACCTTGCCGTCGGGCTCGACAATCATCACCTCGCCCTGGATTTCCTTCTCCTTCTCGGCCACCAGGGCGTTGAAGAAGCCCAGGGTCACGTCGATGGTCGACACGCCGAACGGCGCGCCATCCTTGCTGATGGCCATGGCGCAGTTGGTGCGCGGCTGGGCGCTGGCGTCGTCCTTGTAGGCCGCCGCCCAGGCGCACTGGCCGCGCGGTGCCTGCATGCCGGCGCGGTGCCAGGGCTGCTCGTAATACTTGAGCGACTCGTCGGAGTTCCAGTAGGTGTTGACCACCATCTTGCCGCCGGCGTCGCGGTGGAAGAAGGTGCTGTGCTTGTCACGCTCGGAGCGCTGCTGCGGCAACGGCCAGATACCACCGCCAAACACCTTGGCATCACCGTACTGATCGACCAGGCCGGGCACCACGGTATCGATGCTGTCACTGTCGAGCAGCGGGATGGTCTGGGTGATGCTGCGCGACTGCGCCTCGACCTTGGCCAGCTCAAAGAGGATGGTTTCGGCGATCTTGTTGACCTTGCCGAGCACCAGCTGCTCTTCCGCCGCCTTCAGTTGCGGGGTGATGAAATGGCGGATGCCCTCCTCGGTCAGCAGGAAGATCACCGCGATAAAGGCAATAAAGATCAGGGTATAGCGCGACTGGATGGTTTTCAGCGAAGCCATGTTCCACCTCTGTTTGCACAGCTAAATAGATCGCCTGCGGCTCACCCGCCGACGCTTATCCCCTCGCTCATTCCCTTGAGTGCGCCGCCAGAACCGGCGGCTAATAGAGGCTGACGTCATAGCGCTGATACAGCGCCTGCACCCAGCCATCACGGTACATCTGCTGCAACTCCGCCTGTAGGCGCTGCAACAGCGCCGGATCGAACTGCGGGTGGCAGGCGATATCTTCCATCAGGGTCAGAAAGGGCAGCACCTCGCGCAGCGGCGGGTTGACCGCCCGCGCCCGCGCCACCGCGGCGCTGGTGGCCCACAGGCGAGCCCGCTGGCGTTGCAGCATGCTCAGGTTGAGCGCCTCGTTATTCGAATAGAGCACCTGCAGGCCCACCAGCTGCAGATACTCGCCGGCGCCCGAGCCCTGGTGGCTGAGAATGCTCAAGCCGCGCGCCTGCTCCAGGCTGTGCAACTGCAGGTCGTCCTCGGCCCGGGCATACAGCCCCAGGCGGGAAATCAGCATCGGCCCGACCCACACATAGCCCGGTTCGCGTTCCTGCTGGCGCTCCACCAGCAGCGCGCAGCTATTGGGCTGCGCCTGCACCTGGCGCAAGGCCCGCTGCAAGGGCATAAAACGCAGCTGATAGGAACTTTGCGCCCGACGGAACAGCTCCGCGGCCAATTCCGGCACCAGGCCGCTGCCCCGCCCATCGGCGCCCTGCTGCACCAGCGGCGGACGTTCCCAGGCGAACAGCAGCACCTCGGCCTGCAACGGCTGGCTAAGCAGCGCCAGCATCAGGCCGATCAGACCAAACCTAGTCCCAGGCACGGAGAGCCTCCTGATAGGGCAAGGTACGCCCCGCCGGACGCTCGTTAGCCAGCGCCGGCCAGGGCGCCCCCGGTTTGTCCAGCCACTCGGCGGGCTCACGCACCCGGTTCATCACCGGCCCGCAGGCATGCAGTTGGCGCTGGGTCAGCTGCTGCAGATGCTGGTCGAAGGCCGTCGCCAGGTTGCCCATGGCCTGGCTGGCGCTGAGCTGGCCATTGACCGCCGGGTACAGGTGACGCCACCAGAGGCTGGCCATGCCGCTGTAGTCCGGCACATTGGCGCCGGTGGGCGTCCAGCGTTGCGCCGCCGGGCTGCGGTAGAACTCGATCAGGCCACCGAGCTTGGGCGCCGCGGCGAGCAGCGCCGGGGAATCCAGATCGGAACGGCGAATCGGCGTCAGACCGACCAGGGTCTTGCGCAGCGAGACCGACTTGGCCACCACGAACTGCGCATAGAGCCAGGCCGCCTGGCGCTGCTTCAGCGGGGTGGCGCGCAGCAGGGTCCAGGCGCCGACATCCTGATAGCCGGATTTCATCCCCTCGCGCCAGTAAGCGCCGCGCGGCGAAGGAGCCACCCGCCACTTCGGCATGCCCTGCTCATCGAGCATCGCGCTGCCCGGCTGGGTGTAGTCGGAGGTGAAGGCGGTGTACCAGAAGATCTGCTGGGCGATCTGCCCCTGCGCTGCGACATTGCCGGCCTGGTTGAAGCTCATGCGCTGCGCCTCGGGCGGCGCATAGCGTTTCAGCCAGTCGATATAACGCTGCAGCGCGTAGACCGCCGCCGGGCTGTCCAGGGCGCCACCCCGGCTCATGCTGGCACCCGCGGGGCGGCAGCCCTCGACGCGGATACCCCAGTCGTCCACCGGCAGGCCATTGGGCAGGCCCTGATCGGCCACCCCGGCCATGCCCAGCCAGGCATCGGAAATGCGCCAGCCGAGGGAAGGGTCGAAGGCGCCGTAATCCATATGGCCGTAAACCCGCTGGCCGTCGATATGCTGCACCTGTTCGCTGAAGAAGGCGGCGATGTCCTCATAAGCCGACCAGTTCTGCGGCACATCCAGCTCATAGCCGTAGCGCTCGCGGAAGGCCTGGCGCAGCTCGGGGCGGGCGAACCAGTCCTGGCGGTACCAATAGAGGTTGGCGAACTGCTGGTCGGGCAGCTGGTAGAGCTTGCCGTCCGGCGCGGTGACGAAGGACAGGCCGATAAAGTCGTCGAGATCCAGGCTCGGCAGGGTCACGGCCGCGCCCTCGCCCTTGATGAAGTCCGACAGCACCAGCACCTGCGCATCGCGAAAGTGCTGACCGAGCAGGTCGCTGTCGCTGATATAGGCGTCGTACAGCGGCAGGCCGGTCTGCTGCTGGGCGCGCAGCTTGTTGACCACGTCGTCTTCGCCGCTGATTTCGTGGATCACGCGGATGCCGGTGAGCTGGGTGAACAGCGGCGCCAGCACATTGGCCTCATACCAATGGGTGGCGATGCGCTCGGCGATCACCCGTATCTGCACGTTCTGGTAGGGCTTGGCGGCGTCGACAAACCACTGCAATTCGGCTTGCTGGGCGCTGCGGCTCAACGAGCTGGGCTGCAGTTCGGCCAGGGCCGCCTGCATCGGCTCGGCGGCCAGGGCGCCGCCACTCAAACACCAGACCAGGGCGATTACCGCGCGCATGCGTGCCTCCCGTTGTCATGTGCACTTCACTTTAGTGCAGCCCCGGGCTTTAGTCGCACCCATCCTGGGCAACTGTGCGGAAAAATGCGATTTAGCGGTAGATCCAGGCATATAGCCGATTTCAGCCCGGAAAAGCCGGCCTATTTTGGTGCGCCAGGCCGCCGACCTAGACTTAGGTCCAATGGCTGGTTCGACGCTGGCGGCCGACTATGGCCATACAGGTAATTCCCGAGACCGCCCATGAGCTCAGCAGACGCCATCGCCCAGGCCGGCAAGACCGCGGTGTTGCAGAACATCCAGGGCACCATGGCCTTCCTGCAAAAGTTTCCGCCGTTCAACCAGATGGACACCGCCCACCTGGCCTACCTGGTGGAAAACTGCCAGCTGCGCTTCTACGCCAGCGGCGAGAGCATTATCAAACCCGCCGACGGTCCGGTTGAGCACTTCTATATCGTCAAGCAGGGCCGGGTGCATGGCGAGCGCCCGCACTCGGCGCGCCGGGGCACCGAGACCACCTTCGAGATCACCAGCGGCGAATGCTTCCCGCTGGCCGCGCTGATCGGCGAGCGCGCCACCCGCACCGAGCACCTGGCCGCCGAAGACAGCTTCTGCCTGCTGCTGGGCAAGGCGGCCTTCGTCAAGCTGTTCGCCCTGTCCAACCCGCTGCGCGACTTCGCCCTGCGCGGGGTCAGCAGCCTGCTCGATCAGGTCAACCAGCAGGTGCAGATGCGCGCGGTGGAAACCCTCGGCGCGCAGTATTCCCTGGACACCCGCCTGGGCGTGCTGGCCATGCGCAAGCCGGTCAGCTGCGCGCCGCACATGGCCCTGCGCGAGGCGGTCAAGCTGATGCATGAGCAGCAGGTCGGCAGCATTGTCATAGTCGACCCGGCCAACCAGCCCTTGGGCATCTTTACCCTGCGCGACCTGCGCCGGGTGGTGGCCGATGGCGTCGACCTGGCCCAGCCCATCGCGCGCCTGATGACCCCCGCGCCCTTCCATCTGCCGCCGCAGGCCAGCGCCTTCGATGCGGCCATCGCCATGACCGAGCGGCATATCGCCCACGTCTGCCTGGTCGAACATGGGCAGCTGTGCGGGGTGATCTCCGAGCGCGATCTGTTCAGCCTGCAGCGGGTCGATCTGGTGCACCTGGCGCGCACCATCCGCCATGCCGGGCGGGTGGAAACCCTGGCGGCGCTGCGCAGCGATATCCGCCAGCTGGTCGACAGCATGCTGGCCCACGGCGCCAGTTCGACGCAGATCACCCAGCTGATCACCCTGCTCAACGACCACACCGTGTGCCGGGTGATCGAACTGACGCTGGAGGACCTGGGCGACCCGGGCATCCCCTTTACCTGGCTGGTGTTCGGCAGCGAGGGGCGCAGCGAGCAGACCCTGCACACCGACCAGGACAACGGCCTGCTGTTCGAGGCCCGCGACGCCGCCGAGGCCGCGGCCATCCGCGCGCGCCTGCTGCCGCTGGCCGCGGCGATCAACCAACGCCTGGCGCAGTGCGGCTTTAGCCTGTGCAAGGGCAATATCATGGCCGGCAACCCCGAGCTGTGCCTGTCGCGCCAGGAATGGGCCAGGCGTTTCAGCCATTTCGTCCATGAGGCCAGCCCAGAAAACCTGCTGGCCTCCAGCATCTACTTCGACCTGCGCGCGGTCTGGGGCGCGCCCGAGGGCTGCGAGCAGCTGCGCCAGGGGCTGTTGCAGCAGATCGCCGGCAACAGCCTGTTCCAGCGCCTGCTGGCCGAGAACGCCCTGCGCCATCGCCCGCCGGTGGGCCTGTTCCGCGATTTCGTGGTGGCCCGCAAGGGCGCCGAGAAGGACACCCTGGACCTCAAGGTGCAGGGCCTCACGCCCTTTGTCGATGGCGCCCGCCTGCTCGCCCTGGCCCATGGCGTGGCCGCCTGCAACACGGTGCAGCGCCTGCGCGCGCTGAGCCAGCAAGGGCTGATCGACGCCCAGGACGGCGCGGCCTATGAAGAGGCCTACCACTATATCCAGCAGGCGCGCCTGCAACAGCACCAACTGCAGGCCCGCGCTGGCCTGCCCTATTCCAACCGCGTCGATCCCGACAGCCTCAACCATCTGGACCGGCGCATCCTGCGTGAATCCTTCCGCCAGGCGCAGCGCCTGCAAAGCAGCCTGGCCCTGAGGTATCAGCTATGAACGGCTTTACCTGGCTTACCGGGCGCGGCCCGGCCCTGACCGAGCAGCAACTGCAACGGCGCAGAAGCCTGGCCGAACCCGCGGCCCTGGATCAGCTGCCGCTGCGCCAGCAGCGCCTGGTGGTGCTCGATCTGGAAACCAGCGGCCTGGATATGCAGCGCGATCAGGTGCTGTCGATTGGCGCGGTGGTGATCGAGCACGGCGCCATCGACCTTAGCCAGCAGTTCGAATGCACCCTGCAGTGCCCCGGCCACCAGGCCAGCGCCAGCACCCTGATCCACGGCATCGCCCCCAGCGCAATCGCCCAGGGCGTCGAGCCGGCCGAAGCGCTGCTGAGCTTTATGGAGTTTGTCGGCGCAAGCCCCTTGCTGGCCTTTCACGCCGCTTTCGACCAGCGCATGCTGGTCCGGGCGCTCAGGCAGCACCTGGGTTACCGCCTGCAGCATGGCTTCTTCGATGTGGCCGAACTGGCCCCGCTGCTATGCCCGCAGGTGAATTTCCGCCACGCCGGCCTGGACGACTGGACCCAGCACTTCGGCCTGCAGGTGCAGCAGCGCCACCACGCCAGCGCCGACGCCCTGGTGACCGCCGAACTGGCCCTGATCCTGCTGAGCAAGGCGCGCCAGCAAGGCCTCGACAGCCTGCCGGCGCTGGCGCAGCGGCTTAACAGCAAGCGCCGGCAGCAGCGCGCTTACTCGCTGTAACCCAGGTCGACCGGTGCGCATGGCGCACCGCAGCATCACCGCCGTGCCTACAGATCGCGCATCAATAGACCGTATTCCAACTGCACGTCTGCCGGCACCGGCAGATAGAGCACATGGCCATCGCCGGGCGCCACGTCCACGGCCTGGCCCTGGCGGTTTTCCAGCCGCCCCAGGGTGAAACGCAGGTTGCCCCGGGGCGTCATCAGCTCCAGGCCATCGCCCAGGGCGAAGCGATTCTTGACCCGCACCTCGGCCAGTTCGCCGCGCCGCAGGCCGGTCAGCTCGCCGACAAATTGCTGCTGCTCGGAGACCGAGCTGCCGCGCTCATAGTTCTGGTATTCGTCGTGCACATGGCGACGCAGAAAGCCCTCGGTGTAGCCACGATGGGCCAGGGCTTCCAGGGTGCCCATCAGCGATTTGTCGAAGGGTTTGCCGGCCACGGCATCGTCGATGGCCTTGCGGTACACCTGGGCGGTGCGCGCCACGTAGTAGTGGCTCTTGGTGCGGCCCTCGATCTTCAGCGAATGCACGCCCAACTGCACCAGGCGCTCGACATGCTGCACCGCGCGCAAGTCCTTGGAGTTCATGATGTAGGTGCCGTGCTCGTCCTCAAAGGCCGCCATCTGCTCGCCGGGGCGGCTGGCGTCTTCGAGGAGAAACACCTGCTCGGTGGGCGCACCGACGCCCAGGGTCGGCTCGACTATCCGTACTATCTCGCCCAGCTCGTTCTCGGCGGCCGGCTCGGCCTGGTATTGCCAGCGGCAGGCATTGGTGCAGCTGCCCTGGTTGGGGTCGCGCTTGTTGATATAGCCCGACAACAGGCAGCGCCCGGAGTAGGCCATGCACAGCGCGCCATGGACAAACACCTCCAGCTGCATGCCCGGCACTTCGCTGCGGATCTCGGCGATCTCCTCCAGGGACAGCTCGCGCGACAGGATCACCCGGGAAAGCCCCTGCTGCTGCCAGAAGCGCACGCTGGCCCAGTTCACCGCGTTGGCCTGCACCGACAGGTGAATCGGCATCGTAGGGAAATGCTCACGCACCAGCATGATCAAGCCCGGATCGGACATGATCAGCGCATCCGGGCCCATCTCGATCACAGGCGCCAGGTCCTTCAAGAAGGTTCTCAGCTTGGCGTTATGCGGGGCGATATTGACCACCACATAGAACTGCTTGCCCAGGCTGTGGGCTTCGGCGATGCCCAGGGCCAGGTTGGCGTGGTCGAACTCGTTGTTGCGCACCCGCAGGCTGTAGCGCGGCTGCCCGGCATACACCGCATCGGCGCCGTAGGCGAAGGCGTAACGCATGTTCTTCAGGGTGCCGGCCGGGGACAGCAGTTCGGGGTAACGCAGGGCAGAGGACATAGGCCGCAGCTCGCAGACACAAGGGGGCGGCGATTCTAGTCAGGTGCACGCGGCGGCTTATTGATCTGGGTCTATGGGCGCGCCCGCGACAAGCAACCAGGTGCCCTACGACCTTGGTCTAGAACGCGGGCCATTACGACTAAGGTCGTCTGTCGCTACTAAATGACGGGCCTAGAGTAGGCCTCACTACCCCAACGGCGGAGGACAACAATAATGCACGACGACCTTTACCAGCGGATTCAAGAGAGTCCGCGCTTCCAAGAACTGGTATCCAAGCGCGAGCGATTCGCCTGGATACTGTCCGCCATCATGCTCGGCTTGTATGTGGCCTTTATCCTGCTGAT
>DASUOY010000087.1:0-5363 GCA_036276395.1 Pseudomonas sp. | reverse complement strand
GCCTTGCTCTTTCAGCTGGCCTTCCATATTGGTCAACATGCCGCCAGGCACCTGAGCGACCAGAATGCGCGAATCGACCCCCTTGAGGTTGCCCTCGAACTTGGCGTACTTCTTCCGCACTTCGCGGAAGTAGGCGGCGATCTCTTCGAGCAACTCCAGATTCAGACCGGTATCGCGCTCGGAACCCTGGAAGATCGCGACCACCGATTCGGTTGGCGAATGGCCGTAGGTCATCGACAGAGAGGAAATCGCGGTGTCGACGTTATCGATGCCCGCCTCTACCGCCTTGACGATGGCCGCAGTCGACAACCCGGCGGTGGCGTGGCACTGCATGTGAATCGGGATCGACAGGGTCGCCTTCAGGCGTGTCACCAGCTCGAACGCGGTGTAGGGGTTGAGAATCCCCGCCATATCCTTGATGGCCACCGAATCGGCGCCCATGTCTTCGATCTGCTTGGCCAGATCGACCCACATTTCCAGGGTATGCACCGGGCTGGTGGTGTAGGAAATGGTGCCCTGAGCATGTTTGCCCAGCTGCTTAACCGCTTTGAGCGCGGTCTGCAGGTTGCGCGGATCGTTCATCGCGTCGAATACGCGGAACACATCGACGCCATTGAAGGCGGCGCGCTCGACGAATTTTTCCACCACGTCATCAGCGTAATGGCGATAGCCAAGCAGGTTCTGGCCACGCAGCAGCATTTGCTGACGGGTGTTAGGCATGGCCTTTTTCAGCTCGCGGATGCGGTGCCATGGGTCTTCGCCCAGGTAACGAATGCACGCATCGAAGGTCGCGCCACCCCAGGACTCCACGGACCAGAAGCCAACCTGATCAAGCTTGGGCGCGATCGGCAGCATGTCTTCCAGGCGCACGCGGGTGGCCAGGATCGACTGGTGGGCGTCACGCAGCACCACATCGGTAATTCCGAGTGCTTTCTTTACGGCTGTCATACAGATGCTCCCTGTCGAACCTGGCTCACCCGCGGCGGGCGCGGTGCTGGTGAATAGCGGATTGGATAGCGGCTAGCACATCAGCGCTCGGCTCGTCGGAGGCCGGCTTGACTGACGATGGCACAGATACGGGAATGGGGGCTTTCGCAGCAAAGCGCTCGATAACCCACGACATCACGCGGATCATCAGCACCAATAGAATCAGGAAGAGAAATACGAAGCCCATGCCGAACAGCATGAGCTCGACACCCTCGAGCAGGAGTTCACTAGGGGTCATCTTGGCTCCATTAACCAGCCGCATCTGGGCCGTATTTATTATTGAAGGAGCGCCCAGAGGTTTCCCCTGGGCAAAGCTGGCGAACCTTAGCTTGAAACGAGCGTTTGAAGCAAATCAAAGACAGGGCAATGGGACATTTTATGACGGAAAAGCGTCATCAAGAATCGGCAGCCCCTAAAGCAAAAACAGAGTCGCCAAGCCCAGAAAGATAAAGAAACCACCGCTATCGGTCACCGCGGTGATCATTACGCTGGAGCCCAGCGCAGGGTCGCGCCCCATTCGCTCCAGCGTCATGGGGATAAGCACCCCCATCAAAGCCGCCAGCAGCAGATTCAGAGTCATGGCCGCGGTCATCACCACCCCCAGGGACCAACTGCCATACAGCAGGTAGGCCACCGCACCTATGACCCCACCCCAGACCACGCCATTGATCAAGGAAACCCCCAGCTCCTTGCGCAGCAAGCGCGGACCGTGGCCCGCGCCCAGCTGATCCAGAGCCATGGCGCGCACGATCATGGTGATGGTCTGGTTACCGGAGTTGCCGCCAATACCGGCAACAATAGGCATCAAGGCAGCCAAGGCCACCAGCTTCTCGATCGAACCCTCGAACAGACCAATCACCCGCGACGCCATAAAGGCCGTGATCAGATTAATCGCCAGCCAGGCCCAACGGTTGCGCACGGACTTCCATACCGAGGCGAAGATGTCTTCCTCCTCGCGCAGACCGGCCATGTTGAGCACTTCGCTCTCGCTCTCCTCACGGATCAGGTCAACCATCTCATCAATGGTCAGACGGCCGATCAACTTGCCGTTCTTGTCCACCACAGGCGAGGAAATCAGGTCATAACGCTCGAACGCCTGGGCGGCGTCGCCGGCATCCTCATCCGGGTGGAAACTCACCGGATCGGTGGCCATGACCTCGCTGACCAGCTTCTCAGGGTCATTGACCAGCAGGCGCTTGACCGGCAGCACACCCTTGAGCACACCGTCGTAATCCACCACGAACAGCTTGTCGGTATGCCCGGGCAGCTCCTTCAAACGGCGCAGATAGCGCAACACCACTTCCAGGCTGACGTCTTCGCGGATGGTCACCATCTCGAAGTCCATCAGCGCACCGACCTGATCCTCTTCATAGGACAGCGCCGAACGCACCCGCTCGCGCTGTTGGGCGTCGAGGGTTTCCATCAGCTCATGGACGACATCGCGCGGCAGCTCGGAAGCCAGGTCGGCCAACTCGTCGGCGTCCATTTCCTTGGCCGCGGCGAGAATTTCGTGGTCGTCCATGTCGGCGAGCAGGGTTTCGCGCACCGCATCGGAGACTTCGAGGAGGATATCGCCGTCGCGCTCGACCTTGACCAACTGCCAAACGGTCAGACGGTCATCAAGCGGCAAGGCTTCGAGGATATGGGCAACGTCGGCGGAGTGCAGCTCATCGAGCTTGCGCTGCAACTCGACCAGGTTCTGCCGGTGCACCAGGTTTTCCACCCGGTCGTGATGCTGGCCTTCCTGACGATGAGTCAGGTCTTCGACCAGCCTGTGCCGGTGCAGCAGTTCGACCACCTGGGCCAGGCGATCCTGCAGGCTTTCTTGCGGTTTTTTCGCTTCTACTTCAGTCATGGCGCGCTCCACCCCCAGCGGCAGCGCACGCCAAAGAGGGTCAATCAGTCAACACGTGATTGCACAATCGAGATTCAGAGTAACTACTGGGTAAGTCCATGGTGGTATTCCACAAGCCCCGGCGGGGCTGACGGGGCAAATGATACCACCGCGCAGCCGCTCTGCATGTGACAAAAACGAGCCCAGAACAAGCGCTTGCAAGACAAACCTAAGCGCTTTGCGCAAATCTGCAAATGCGACGCCCGCGGCAACCGGCAAGGCACCACTGGCGCCGGCAAAGTCCTCGACTAATCTTGCCCAGGTGATCGTCAAGGAGGACGCACCATGCATGGACTGCACTACGCAGCTTTCTGCGCCATTCTGCTCTGCTCAAGCAACAGCCTGGGCTCGCCCTTATTTCGCTGCGAAGACGCCCAAGGCCGCATTACCTTCGCCCAGCATGGCTGCCCTGGTACGCACACCCAGCAGCACCAACACGCCTACAACCCCACCCCAGGCAGCGGCAAACCCGTACCCCTGGCAAAAGTCAGGAAAGCCACGCGCAGCACAAAGAGCAGAGAGCCTCGCGAACTGGTGGTAGTTGGGGCGCCGCAGGACGGCTGCGGCAATCGAATGAGCAGCAGCGAACGGCGCACCGCCATCATCAAACAGAAGATAACCAGCGGCATGAGCCGGGCAGATGTAGAAAGCAGCCTGGGCAAACCCGATCGGGTTACCCAGCACAATGGCCAGGCGCGCTACCTCTACCGGGACAAGAAAGGCAACAGCAAGCAAATCAGCTTCGACGAAGCCGGTTGCGTCAAAGGCAAACGCAAATAAATCGCAGACAAAGAAAAAGGGCCTGCATCGCTGCAGGCCCTTCTTATATGGTGCACTCAGGAGGATTCGAACCTCCGACCGCTCGGTTCGTAGCCGAGTACTCTATCCAGCTGAGCTATGAGTGCAAGTGGCGCTTTTTAACCAGATCACCGCTGGCTGAAACAAAATGGCCTGCATCACTGCAAGCCATTTCGATTTGGTGCACTCAGGAGGATTCGAACCTCCGACCGCTCGGTTCGTAGCCGAGTACTCTATCCAGCTGAGCTATGAGTGCATTAAGCGTGCGCATTATAAGGAGTTGATCTTGATAATCAAGCGCTAAATCCGAATAGTTTCAATAACTTATCGCTCTAACGCAGCCACACCTTACAACACTAAATATGGCGGAGAAGGGGGGATTCGAACCCCCGACACCCTTTTGAGGTGTACTCCCTTAGCAGGGGAGCGCCTTCGGCCACTCGGCCACCTCTCCGCAACACGGGGCGCATGATAACCATGTTTTCCCCGTTTGCAAAGCCAAAATTTCGATAAAAATTAGTGGCTTGGTTCTTCGCCTTTCTCTTTCTGGATGCGCTGGTAAATTTCTTCACGGTGCACGGCAACCTCCTTCGGCGCGTTAACGCCAATGCGCACCTGATTACCTTTAACGCCCAACACGGTGACAGTGACTTCGTCACCCACCATCAGGGTCTCTCCGACCCGGCGAGTCAGAATCAGCATTCCTTTCTCCTTACGGATTACAGTTCAGGACAACAACAGTCTGCAAAAAATAAAAGGGTGGCAGCCACACCAAGTTACGGCACAGCCTACACCTAAGTATTGACCAGTGTGGGCAGAAAGAAAGTTCCTGCCCATGCCAGGCAAAAAGACAAAAGGCGCGGATAAACCGCGCCTTTTGGGTGATGCCTTATTCGCCCTGTCGGGCGGGGGCATCCAGTTCGAAAGCAGTGTGCAGGGCGCGCACCGCCAACTCCAGATATTTCTCTTCGATTACCACCGACACCTTGATTTCCGAGGTGGAGATCATCTGGATATTGATCGCCTCCTTGGCCAGGGCTTCGAACATGCGGCTGGCAACGCCGGCATGGGAACGCATGCCGACACCGACGATGGACACCTTGGCGATCTTGGTGTCGCCAATCACCTCACGCGCGCCCAGTTCGTCTGCGGTCTTCTGCAGCACGGTAAGAGCACTCTGGTAATCGTTGCGGTGCACGGTGAAGGTGAAATCGGTGGTGTTATCGTGGGATACATTCTGCACGATCATGTCCACTTCGATATTGGCGGCACTGATCGGACCGAGAATCTTGAACGCCACGCCCGGGATGTCCGGTACGCCACGGATGGTCAGCTTGGCTTCGTCGCGGTTGAAAGCGATGCCGGAAATGATCGGCTGTTCCATGGATTCCTCTTCATCAAGGGTAATGAGGGTGCCCGGACCCTCTTTGAAGCTGTGCAGGACGCGCAGCGGGACATTGTACTTACCGGCAAACTCCACCGAGCGGATCTGCAGCACCTTGGAGCCGAGGCTGGCCATTTCCAGCATCTCTTCGAAGGTGATCTTCTCCAGACGCTGAGCCTGGGGCACCACACGTGGGTCGGTGGTGTAGACGCCATCCACATCAGTGTAGATCTGGCACTCGTCGGCCTTCAGCGCCGCAGCCAGGGCCACGCCCGTGGTGTCGGAACCGCCACGGCCGAG
>DASUOY010000086.1:0-2073 GCA_036276395.1 Pseudomonas sp. | reverse complement strand
GGTTATAGGCCAGGCTTGGCGCGCCATCGCCAATCTGCCGCCGGGCCAGCTCTTGCGAGATAGCCGACCACTGACGGCCGGACGTGGCGTTGATCAGCACCTGAGAAGTGTTCGGGCTGCCGCCGAAGCACTCCGGATGGTTGGCCAGAACCTGCAGCGCGATGGATGAAAAGGAAGGGTCTGAGATATAGAAATCGTAATCGGAGTAGGCGCTGTCGCATTCAGTCGCGAACGCACTAAAGGGAACAACGGCGCAAAGTCCGGCCAGGGCAAGTCGTTTCGTAGATAGCATGAGGCACTCCCCGTGATCTGCATTGGCGCAGGTCGGCAGATTTATTGGTCTTGTCGGGCCCACTACGAAAGGGCCATTAGCAGCCTAGTCCGCGCTTCTGCGGTTTTCCCGAAAAACCCTGCAAAGGCCTCTGCCCTTCCACTCAAAAACTGGCATAGGCCCTTGCCGCTCAAGGGCGGGCGGCATTTTTCGCACTATTGATGGCGCGCCCATAGAGCGCCTGCAACAGCTTCACTTCGCCATCGGCCGGCGCGGCCTTGGCCATCTTCTGCAACAGCCCCTGCAACTTGGCGTACTCCTGTAATTCGAAGTAGCTGGCTAGCAGGTAGAGCTCCGGGTTGCGGTCATCGCCAAGGGCTTGCTGGCGCAACTGGGTGTAACGCTTTTCCACCGATTCCAGGGTGCCGCCGGAGGGCATGCTGCGTAGGCGCACCATACCGGCCTTGACCTGGCCATCCGGCGCCGGGGTCTTGGCCAGTTGCTTAACCAGCACCTGCGGCAATTGCCGCACCTGCGGCTGCCACCCAAGGGGCTGAGGCGCGGCACCAGCGGCGGCCACCTGCAACTCGCCGGCGCCCTGCCAGACCTGCTCCTGAGCGCCGTGGAAGAACACCAGTTGCAGGCGCGCCCCTTCGCTCAGGGTCAGGCGATCACCTTCGTGCAGCTTGCTAAAGGCCTGCAGCGCCCGGCTTTCGCCCTGGGCTGCGCCCTGTAGCGCCACAGTACCGCTTAGCGCCGTCACCAGGCCGACCTCGGCCGCCAGGCTTAGCGCCGGCCCACACAACAGTGCAAACAGCCAGTAACGCCAGCATTGCCTAGTCATCCACCCGCTCTCCCGTATGCAAGCCAATGATCTCGAAGACCCTAATCGGCGCCTCGCGGCCCTTTACCTGAATCACCTCGCTGCGCCCGCAATGCACCGCCGCGCCCGCCTCGTTGACGCAGTCGGCGCTGGCGAGGATCGGGCAGCCCAGCTCCTTGGTCATGCCCTCCAGGCGCGACGCCAGGTTGACCGTGTCGCCTATGGCGGTGAACTCCATGCGGATCGGCGAGCCGATATTGCCCAGCACCGCCTCGCCGCTGTGCAGGCCAATGCCGATGGCGAAGGGCGGCAAATCCCGCCCGGGGAAGCGCTGCTGCATCCAGCCGGCAAATTCCCGCGCCACCTCCTGTAAGGCTAGCCCAGCGCGGATCGCGCGCAGGGCGTGATCCTGCACCGGCAGGGGCGAACCGAACTCGACCATCACCGCATCGCCGATAAACTTGTCGATACTGCCGCCCTCGGCCAGCAGCGGCGCGCAGGCGCGGGCGAAGTAGGCGTTGAGCATCTCCACCACTTCCTTGGCGCTCAGCCGTTCGCTGATGCGGGTGAAATTGCGGATATCGGAAAACAGCACGCTGATGCGCTGCGTCTGGCCGCCCAGCTGCGGGCGCTCGCCGGATTTGAGCAAGGACTCAACCACCTGCTCCGAGACATAGCGGCCGAACATCTGGCGCAGCCGGCTGCGCTCGCGCTCCTCGCCGGTCAGGCGCAACCCCAGCACCCCGAGCAGGTTCAGGGACAGGGCCAGCCCCGCGCCGCCCAGGGGGAACAGCCAGCCCAGGCGAAACAGCCACTGCCCCAGCAGCAGCACCAGCAGCACTCCGAGCAGCCAGGCCAGCAGCGCCGCCCACACCGGCAGGCGCAGGAAGCATGCGACCGCCACCGCCCCCAGCAGCACCAGCCCGAACAGCCGCCAGAACGCGGGCGGGCTCTGCAGGCGACTGCCGCTGAGCAAGGC
>DASUOY010000085.1:0-3316 GCA_036276395.1 Pseudomonas sp. | reverse complement strand
CGTAACCACTTCCTCAGCGGCGAAAGCTGCTTCCAGAACGATCCAGCACTCGGCACGTTTGGCTTTTTCGCGGGACAGCTTGGTTTCACCAAAGCCATCTTCAACCGCGTCCAGGGCAACGTGAACTTCGTCACCGACCTTGATGGTCAGCTCGCCAGCGTCGTTGTGGAACTGCTCAAGCGGGATGAGGCCTTCAGACTTCAAACCAGCGTGAACGGTTACCCAACCAGCTTGGTAATCGATGTCGACGATGATAGCGGTGATGATCGAGCCAGCCTGAAGATTCAGGGTTTTTAGGCTTTCTTCAAACAGTTCAGCAAAGCTTTCGCTCATTTTAATTCCTGTTGATTCAGGGCAGGGAATCCGCCCAAACCACATTCCAGACAATGTGGGTACGTTCATTTAAAAAGAGGCAAACGGGACTAGGACTGGGTTCCCGTGCGCCTCCTTGCGAGCTGGTCAGCTTAAGCAGCTGTAGCTCTTATCATCCGGCGAGGTCGCGATTGGCGACTTCACTCAGAATTCGTTCAAGCACTTGTTCAATCGAGAGTTCAGTGGAATCCAGCTGGATCGCATCGGCTGCCGGCTTGAGCGGGGCCACTGCACGCTGGGTATCGCGCTCATCGCGCGCCTGAATCTCATCAAGAAGACTCGCGAGGTTAACATCATCGCCCTTGGCCTTCAACTGCAAGTAGCGCCGACGTGCACGTTCTTCGGCGCTGGCGGTGAGGAAAATCTTCAACGGCGCGTCGGGAAACACCACGGTACCCATATCGCGACCATCGGCCACCAGCCCCGGCATTTCCCGGAACGCCTGCTGGCGTTGCAGCAAGGCCTCACGCACAGCCGACAAGGAGGCGACTTGCGAGGCGCCCGCACCGACCTGCTCGTTACGAATCAGGTCGGTAACATCCTCCCCCTCCAGAATGATGCGCTGGCCACCGCTACCGGCGACGAATTGCACATCCAGATGAGCGGCGAGCAGTTTCATCGCCTCTTCATTGGTCAGATCAACGCCGTGGTTGCCCGCGGCAAAGGCCAGCAGACGATAGAGCGCGCCGGAATCCAGCAGGTTCCAGCCCAGCTGTTTGGCCAGCAGGCCGGCAATGGTGCCCTTGCCCGAGCCGCTCGGCCCGTCGATGGTGATAACCGGTGCGACCATCATGCCTTGCCCTCCTCGGCTACGCGGATGCCGACCTGGGCCGACAGCGCCAGGAAGTTGGGGAATGAAGTGGCGACGTTGGCGCAATCATGGATACGGATAGGCGCAGTAGCACGCAACGAGGCGACGCTAAAGGACATGGCGATACGGTGATCGCCATGGGCCCAGACTTCGCCACCGCCAATGCTGCCACCGTCGATAATGATGCCGTCCGGAGTTGGCTCGGTCTTGACGCCCAACGCGATCAAGCCATCGGCCATCACCTGGATACGATCGGATTCCTTGACCCGCAGCTCTTCGGCGCCGCGCAGCACGGTGCGACCTTCGGCCACCGAGGCGGCGACGAAGAGCACCGGGAATTCGTCGATGGCCAGCGGCACCAGGTTCTCGGGGATCTCGATGCCCTTAAGCTTGGCACTGCGCACACGGATATCCGCTACCGGCTCACCACCCACGATACGCTGGTTTTCCAGGGTGATGTCGCCACCCATCAGTTTGAGGATGTCGATGACCCCGGTGCGGGTCGGGTTGATGCCGACATGTTCCAGCACCAGTTCGGAGTCTTCGGCAATGCTGCCGGCCACCAGGAAGAAGGCGGCGGAGGAAATATCCGCCGGCACCTCGATGCGGGTGGCGCTCAGCTTGTGCCCGGATTCGACGCTGGCTGTGCTGCCTTCCACGCTGACCGGATAACCAAAGCCGCGCAGCATGCGCTCGGTATGGTCACGGGTCGGTGCTGGCTCGGTCACCGAGGTTCTGCCCGCAGCGTACAACCCGGCGAGCAACAGACAGGATTTGACCTGGGCGCTGGCCATCGGCATTTCGTAGCTCATGCCAGTCAGACGCTGACCGCCCTTGATATTCAGCGGTGGACGGCCTTCCGGCCCGGTTTCGATCACCGCGCCCATCTCGCGCAGCGGCTTGGCTACGCGATTCATTGGCCGCTTGGACAGCGAAGCATCGCCCGTCAGGGTGGTATCGAAGGGTTGCGCCGCCAGCAGACCGGACAACAGGCGCATCGAGGTGCCGGAGTTGCCCATATACAACGGACCGGCCGGCGCCTTGAGGCCATGCAGACCCACACCGTGCACGGTCACCCGGCCGTGGTGCGGGCCTTCGATCACCACACCCATATCGCGGAAAGCCTGCAGGGTGGCCAGAGCATCTTCACCCTCGAGGAAACCTTCCACTTCGGTGGTGCCTTCGGCCAGGGAGCCGAGCATGATCGAGCGGTGCGAAATGGATTTGTCGCCCGGTACGCGAATACGCCCGGAGAGTTTGCCGCCGGGGTTAGCCAGAAAAATCAGATCATTCGAGTGCATAGCGTCCACATAGGCCCTGCGGGCCAGAATTTTGCTGAAATGCTCACGGGCCACCCGGGCGCGAGTGAAGACGCCCAGCAGTTGATGCCCATCCCCTGCGTCGACCGCATCACGCAAGGCGTTGAGGTCGTCGCGAAACACATCCAAGGTGCGCAGCACCGCCTCGCGGTTGGCGAGGAAGATGTCGTGCCACATCACCGGATCGCTGCCGGCAATCCGCGTAAAGTCGCGAAAGCCACCGGCGGCGTAACGAAAGATCTCCAGGTTCTCGCTGCGCTTGGCCAGCGAGTCAACCAGGGTAAAAGCCAACAAGTGCGGCAGATGACTGGTGGCCGCCAGCACCTGATCATGGTGCTCGACCTGCATATGCTCGACATCCGCACCCAGTTCGCACCACAGGGCATCGACCAGGGCCAGAGCCGCCTCATCGCTCTGCGCGCACGGGGTGAGAATCACCTTATGCCGACGGAACAACTCGCCATTGGCCGCCTCCACCCCACTCTGCTCAGAGCCGGCGATCGGATGGCCCGGAACGAAACGCACAGGCTTGCCGGCAAAGGCCAGAGCCGCGGCGTGCACCACATTGCCCTTGGCGCTACCGACATCGGTGAGCACCGCAGCGCCCAGATCGAACCTGGCCAACTGCCCCAGCAATTTTTCCATGGCCAGGATAGGCACCGCCAACTGGATCACCTCGGCGCCCTGACAGGCGGCGGCCAGATCGGTCTCGCAGCGATCCACCACCCCCAGCTCGACCGCCAGCCGCCGCGACTCGGGATCCAGATCGACCCCCACCACCTCGCGGCACAGGCCGCGCTCGCGTAGCCCTTTG
>DASUOY010000084.1:0-11704 GCA_036276395.1 Pseudomonas sp. | reverse complement strand
GCGACAGCGCGTTGAGCGAGAAACCGAACATGTGCATCACGGCGAAGGTGCCGATCAACGACACCGGCACGGCGGCCAATGGGATGATCGAGGCGCGCCAGGTCTGCAGGAACAGGATTACCACCAGCACCACCAGCACGATGGCTTCGAGCAGGGTGTGCACCACCGCCTCGATGGAGCCACGCACGAAGATGGTCGGGTCATAGACGATCTCGAAGTCCACACCCTGGGGGAAGCTCTGCTTCAGCTCGGCCATGCGTGCGCGCACCGCATCGGAAATCTCGATGGCGTTGGAGCCGGGGCGCTGGAACACCGGGATGGCTACCGCCGGCTTGTTGTTCAGCAAGGAACGCAGGGCGTACTGGCTGGAGCCCAGCTCAATTCGGGCGATGTCCTTCAGGCGAGTGATTTCGCCATCTTCGCCGGCGCGGATAATGATGTTCTCGAACTCTTCCTCGCTGACCAGACGGCCCTGGGTGTTGATCGACAGCTGGAAGCTGTTGCCGGCATCAGAAGGCGGCGCACCGAGGGAACCGGCGGCGACCTGGCGGTTCTGTTCGCGGATGGCGTTGACCACATCCGAAGCGGTGAGGTTACGTGAGGCCACCTTGTTCGGGTCGAGCCACACGCGCAGCGAGTAGTTGCCGAGGCCAAACAGCTGCACGTCACCCACGCCATCCAGGCGCGCCAGCTCATCTTTGATATTGAGCGCGGCGTAGTTGGACAGATAGAGCATGTCGTAGCGGTCGTCCGGCGAGGTCAGGTGCACCACCATGGTCAGGTCGGGCGAGGCCTTGTCGACGGTCACGCCGAGACGCTGCACTTCAGTGGGCAGGGTCGGCATGGTCCGCGTTACGCGGTTCTGCACTTGCACCTGGGCTTTGTCCAGATCGGTGCCGAGGGCGAAGGTCAGGGTCAGGCTCATCTTGCCGTCGGCGGTGCCCTGGGACGACATATAGAGCAGGCCTTCCACGCCGGTGATCGCCTGCTCCAGCGGCGAGGCGACGGTTTCACCTATCACCTTGGGGTTGGCGCCGGGAAAGCTGGCGCGTACCACCACGGTGGGCGGCACCACTTCCGGGTATTCGCTGATCGGCAACTGGAACAGCGAGATGGCCCCGCCGATCAGGATCAGCAGCGACAGCACGGCGGCGAAGATCGGCCGCTGGATAAAGAATTGCGAGAAGTTCATTGGAGGGTCCTCGGGCGCTGGTGCGCATGGCGCACCCTACGAGTCGGATGATCGGGTAGGGTGCGCTGCGCGCACCAAGGCGTCTTGTCAGCCGCGCGGCTTGCCATTGTTGCTGTCTTGTTTGGCGACCCTTGGGGCATCGCGGTGCGCCACGGATTGGCGCAGGCGGGCCAGTTGGGCAAGGGTGGCCGCATCGGCCATCGGTACTGTCTGCGGATCCACAGTGGCACCAGGGAAGGCGCGCTGCAGACCGTTAACCACGATTTTCTCGCCCTTGGAGAGGCCCTGACGCACGATGCGCAGGCCTTCGACCTTCGGCCCCAGTTCGATGGCGCGGTACTGCACGGCGTTGTCCTTATCGAGCACCAGGACATACTTCTTGCCCAAGTCCGTGCCGACCGCTTCATCCTTGATCAGCGCGGCGGCGTACTGGCCGCTGCCAACCAGTTTCAGCCGTGCATACAGGCCAGGGGTAAAGCGCCCGTCACTGTTGTCGAACACCGCGCGGCCACGGATGGTGCCGGTCTGCGGGTTGACCTGGTTGTCGAGAAAGTCCAGCTGGCCCAGGTGCGGGTGGCCGTCTTCGCTGGACAGGCCCAGGTACACCGGGCTGGCATCACGGGTCTGACCGCCGGCCTGGCGCGCCAGCTCGACGTATTTGAGGAACACCCGCTCATCGGCATCGAAATAGGCGTAGACCCTGTCGGTGCTGACCAGGGTGGTCAGCAGGCTTTGCCCGGCATTGACCAAGTTGCCTTCGGTGATTTCCGCCCGACTGACGCGGCCATCAATCGGCGCGGTAACCCGGGTAAAACTCAGGTTGAGGCGGGCGTTATCCAATTGCGCCTGGATGCCGGCGACCGCGGCCTGGGCCTCGGCGGCAGCGCTGGCGCGGGCATCGGCCAGTTCGGCGGAAATTGCATTGCTCTTGCGCAGGCGCTCGCCGCGGCTGGCTTCGCTGGCGGTGCGTGCCTGGCTGGCGCGGGCCTGTTGCAGCTGGGCTTCGAGGCGCTTGACCTCGGCCTGGAACGGCCGTGGGTCAATCTGGAACAGCAACTCGCCTTGCTTGACCAGGCTGCCTTCGACAAAGGCCACGCGGTCAACGAAACCGGACACCCGTGGACGTATCTCTACCGACTCCGGCGCCTCCAGGCGCCCGGTGAACTCATCCCACTCGTTGATCGGTTGCTCCAGCACCTCGGCCACGCTGACCTTTGCCATCGGCATCTGCTGCATGGCTTCGGGGGCCTGGCCGCAGGCGCTCAGCAGCAGGCTGGCCGCGAGCAGCAGGGGTAGGTGCCAGTTGAGGCTGTTTGACTGTTCCATGTGAGACTCCGCCAGTCGGATTTGTAGATGGGCGAAGTCTGCGGCGGCTTGCTGTGGACAACGAATCGAATGACTCGAAGATAAGTATCACGCTGCGTGATGGTTGCAGGGGTTGTATCGAGCAGACGCTATGTGAACAAAGCGCGGGGTTACAGGCTATCCGGATCGCCGCAGAACATCTGGATGCGCGAGCGCAGCCAGCGCTCGGCCGGGTCGTTGTCCTGGGCGCCGCGCCAGGCCATGGACAGCTCGAAGGGCTGGGTCGGCATGGGCGGATCTTCGGCGCGCAGGCCACCGGCGGCGGTCAGGGCGGCGGCGGTGTAGTCCGGCACCATGGCCACCAGATCGGTGCCGGCGAGCAGGGTGCCAAGCCCGTTGAACTGCGGCACCGCCAGCACCACGCGGCGCTTGCGGCCGACCTTGGCCAGCTCATCGTCGACAAAGCCGCCCAGATCGCCGGCGAAGGACACCAGGGCATGGGGGCGCGCGCAGTAGTCGTCCAGGCTCAGGGGCCCGGGCACACTGTCGGCGCGCAGCAGTTTGGGTTTGGAGCGGCGCAGGGTCTTGCGCTTGGCGTTGGCCGGCAGATCCTCGGTGTAGCTGACGCCCACGGAAATTTCGCCGCTGGCCAGCAGCGCGGGCATCAGCAGGTAGTTGGTGCGGCGGATCACCAGCACCACGCCGGGGGCTTCGGCGCGCAGGCGCTTGATCAAGGGCGGCAGCAGGCCGAATTCGACGTCGTCCGACAGGCCGACCCGAAACACCGTATTACTGGTGGCGGGGTTGAAGTCGGCGGCGCGGCTGACCGCGGTGGAGATCGAGTCCAGCGCCGGCGAGAGCAGGCCGGCAATTTCCTGGGCGCGGGCGGTGGGCTCCATGCTGCGCCCGGTGCGCACGAACAAGGGGTCATCGAACAGGCTGCGCAGGCGGGCGAGGGCGGCGCTGATGGCCGGTTGACCGAGAAAGAGCTTTTCCGCCGCCCGGGTCACGCTGCGTTCGTGCATCAGCGTTTCGAAGACGATCAACAGGTTGAGATCGACGCGGCGCAGATCGTTACGGTTCATCCGGTGTCCATTCTGGAAGGGGCGGCATGTGTGCGCGACTCAGGCTAATGCCGAACGCCTGTGCCAGGCAATACATGAGCGTGAATGATCATGCGCGCCGCTATCATCATCGCCAAGCATGGCGAATATCAGTCTGGCACTGTGGCATTGCGCTCAGAGCCCGGATAAAGTCCGTGGCTATTAGCGGTCAAGCTTCGAGGTTTGCGATGTCGCGCATTATCCGTTTCCATCAGTTCGGCGAAGCCGAGGTGCTCAAGTTCGAAGAGCGTGCAACGCCGACGCCCGGCGCCGGTGAAGTGCTGGTCGGCGTGCAGGCTATTGGGGTGAGCTGGTACGACGTGCTGTGGCGGCAGAACCTGGCCCACACCCCGGCGCAATTGCCGGCGGGCCTGGGCCACGAACTGGCCGGCACGGTACTGGCGGTGGGCGCCGGGGTCACGGATCTGGCGGTGGGCGATCAGGTCGCCAGCTTCCCTGGGCACAGCGTCAACCATTACCCGGCCTACGCCGAACAGGTGCTGCTGCCGCGCAGCTCCTTGAGCCGCTACCCGGCCAAGCTCAGCCCGCAGCAGGCCTGCGTGCACTATCTGCCGTCGATGGTCGGCTGGTTCGGCTTTGTCGAACTGGCGCGCCTGCAGCCTGGGGAAACGGTGCTGGTCACCGCCGCCAGCCGCTGTTGGGGGCCCTATATAGTGCAGATGGGCAAGGCCCTGGGCGCCCAGGTGATTGCCGCCACCGAGCATGCCGAGGACAGCGATTTTCTCAAGCAGCTGGGCGCCGACCATATCATCCTCACCGAGGAACAGGATCTGGTCAGCCGGGTTGCCAAGCTCACCGATGGGAAGGGCGTCAACGTGGTGATGGACGCCCTGGGCGGGCCGCAGATGTGCCTGCTGGGCGACGCCATCGCCCCCCGTGGCCGGCTGATCCTGTTCGACCTGCAAGGCGGCAACGAGACGCCGTTCCCGGCCTGCGCCGCGTTCCAGAAGAACATCCAGTTCTTCGTGCATTGCATCGGCAACTTCACCGGCAAGGAAGAACTGGGCATTCCCCAGGATGCCGCCGCCGTGGCCAAGGCGCTGCAGGGCATCGACCAGCTCACCGCCGATGGCCTGCTACAGCCGCTGATCGACAAGGTGTTCGCCTTCGACGAGGTGGTGGCGGCCCACCGCTATATGGAAACCTGCCCGAGCCGCGGCCGGGTAGTGTTGAACCTGCCTTGAGGCGTTAACTGCCAGACGGTTGAATAACCACCGGGCTTCCAAGGTTTTGCAACGGCCGGCTAATTGCTGATCAGGTATTTGGCGCGCAAGCGCGCCACGCTCTGCTGCTCCCTCAGCAGGTAGGCGTCCAGTTGTTTGACCACCTCCGGGGTGTTGATGCTGGAGACATGGAAGTCCGTCTCAACGTATGGCAACGCCCTATCCAGCAGCAGGGCATCGGGCTGGTGCAGCTGCTGCTTGAGGTAGTAATTGAGCACCGTGGTATTGACGTAGATACCATCGACCCGCCGATTCAGCGCCAGGGCCACCAGCGCCTGCAGGTCGGAAGTTTCCAGCAGTGTCAGGCGTCCCGCCTCGATCGCCGCCTGGTAGGGGCCCAGGGTGTAGCCGCGTACGGCGCCTATTACCTTGAGCGACGCCAGCGAGCGGCCCAGCCTGCTGGGCAAGACAGCCAGGCCCTCGGTGACGCGCAGCAGCGGCTGGCTGTACACCACCGGCAAATCCCGGCGCAGGTCGCTGCGCCAGTGCGGGTTATCGGGAAACTTCAGATGCAGCCGCTGTTTGTGCAGAAACTGTTCATACAGGCGCAGTATGGGCAGCGGGCGGTAGGCCAGCACATGGCCGTTCTTCGCCGCGAAGTCATCCAGCAACTCCCTGGCAAAACCCTCATAGAGCCCGGTTTCACTATTGCCACTGGCGATGGGCAACTGATTGACCCCGGTCACGCCGACTTTCAGCTCGGCGCCCAGTAGCGGAGCGCCCAACAGGGCGGTGGCCAGTAGCAATGCCAGGGGGCTGGCGCGCATCGCGAATCTCCGACGCTTGAGGTGGGCACTGGTGCTGCCCAGGGACGGTCTACTGAACCTGGGCAGGCAGGGCGGTGCGACCAAGACGGCCGCCTGGCTAAATATAGCCACTGCCACCGCGTACCCCGCCGAAGAACGCCTGCGCCGGGAATAATTCGGATCTATGGCGCCACTCGTTAGGCCGCCACGCTTGTGCTCTTTGCTGCAGATCAATACCCCCAGCCTTGTTGTGGCGCAGCCTGGATCAAGCTGCACTAGCCTGATACTGCGTGGATAGATTCGCTGCCCCCGGAGGTGCCCCATGAGCCAATACCACCGCCTGTTGCTGATCGCCGATGGCCAGATGCGCCATTCGCCGGCCCTGCAGCGCGCCGCAGCCCTGGCCCAGGCATGCGGGGCGACGTTGCATATTCTGGTGTTGCTCGAACCGGTCACGGCACTGACGCTGCTGGCCCCCAGCATTCAGGAGCAAACCCGCGAATACTACCTGCAGGCGCAGCGGGCCTGGCTCAAGGATGAGGCGGGCTTGCTACGCAGCAAGGGCCTGCAGGTGACGACCGAGGTGCTCTGGAGCAAGCAGCCGCTGCAGGACATTCTCCAGCAGGCGCAGGCCCAGCGGGCGGACCTGCTGATCAAGGATCTGCAGCATGAACCGGCGCTCAAACGCGCCTTTATCACCCCACTCGATTGGCACCTGCTGCGCGAATGCCCGCTGCCGCTGCATCTGGTCAGCGCCCATGGCCAGCCGCTGCTGCGCAAGGTGCTGGCGGCGGTCGATTGCTCCCAGCAAGACACCGACGAGGGGGCCAGCCTGTCGCTTAACGAGCGGATCATCCAGGCGGCAAGTGCCCTGGCGCTGCACTGCAATGCCGAGTTGCACCTGGTGCATAGCTACGATCCTTCGCCGCTCTATCTGGCCGAGGCGGGCAGCGCCACCGCGCTCTGCGCCGACCTGCTGGATGAGCTGCGCAGCGCCCAGGAGAGCGCCTTTAGCGCCCTGGCCGAACGCCATGGGGTGGCGCTGGAGTGCCGGCATTTCATCATCGGCCAGCCCATCCGGGCGCTGGCCGATTTTGCCGCCTACCACCAGGTGGATGTTCTGGTGCTGGGCCGGGTGCAGCGCAAAGGCCTGGACAAGCTGATCGGCAGCACCACCGAACACCTGCTGTATCGCGCGCCCTGCAGCATTCTGGCGATTGCGCTGTGAGGCCAGGCCTTAGCGCCATGCACTGCATTGACGCCGATCAAGATCGCTCCTGGCCCGGCGGCCTAGCCTTAAGCAAGGTGAACCAGGCGAGGAAGTTGTAATGCGCGTAGTACCGAGCATTTGCACGTTCTGCGGAGTCGGTTGCGGCCTGGGCCTGCGCGTGGAGGATGGCCGGGTGATAGGCGTGGAGCCGCAAGCCGGGCATCCGGTTAGCCAGGGCCAGCTATGCGCCAAGGGCTGGGCCAGCAGCTTCGCCATCGCCCCCCATGGTCGCCTCAGCCAGCCCTTGATCAAGGAACATGGCCGATTCCGCCCGGCCAGCTGGGACGAAGCCCTGGGCCTGGTAGCCGAAGGCCTGCAACATGCCCTGGCGGAGCGCGGGCCTGCTGGAGTCGGGGTGATCAGCTGCGCCCGGGCGACCAATGAGGATAACTACGCGGCGCAGAAATTCGCCCGCGCGGTGCTGGGCAGCAACAATATCGACCACTGCGCGCGCATCTGCCACAGCCCCTCGGTGGCGGGGCTCAGCCGCACACTGGGCTCGGGGGCGATGAGCAACAGCATCGCCGATATCGACCAGGCCGAGCTGATCCTGATAGTGGGCGCCGATGTCACCGAGAACCACGCCATGATCGGCGCGCGCATCCTGCGTGCCCAGGCCCGTGGCGCCACCCTGATCGTTGTCGACCCGCGCCAGACCCGCCTGGCGCGCCTGGCCGATATCCACCTGCAACTGCGCCTGGGCAGCAATATCGCACTGCTCAACGGCCTGCTCAAGATCATCCTGGAGCGTGGTTGGGAGAACGCCGCCTTTCTCGCCGAGCGCTGCGCAGACATAGCGCCGCTGCGGGCGCATCTGGCCGAACTGAGCCTGGCACAGTGCAGTGCCCAGTGCGGTATCGCGGTGGCCGAGCTGGAGCGGGTGGCCTATCTGTTCAGCCAGGCCAAAGCCGCCTTTACCGCCTATGGCATGGGCATCACCCAGTACCAGAGCGGGACCAACAACGTGATCGCGCTGTGCAACTTGGTGCTGGCCTGCGGCCAGATCGGCCGCCCGGGCACCGGCATCAACCCGCTGCGTGGGCAGAACAATGTGCAGGGCGCCTGCGATATGGGTTGCCTGCCCAATGTCTACCCGGGTTATCAGGAGGTGGCCGACCCGGCCGTGCGCGCCAAGTTCGCCGCAGCCTGGGGGCGCGCCGTGCCCCAGGCGCCGGGGCTGACTTCACTGGGCATGATGCACGCGGCGCAGCAGGGCGAGCTGCGCGCCATGCTGATCATGGGCGAAGACCCGCTACAGACCGACCCGGACCAGAACCAGGTGGCCCGTGCCTTTGCCGCCCTGGACCTGCTGGTGGTGGTGGAGCTGAGCCTGACCGCCACCGCCCGGCAGGCCGACGTGGTGCTGCCGGCGGCGGCCTTTGCCGAGAAGGACGGCACCTTCAGCAACTGCGAGCGCCGCGTGCAGCGAATCCGCCAGGCCATAGCGCCGCCGGGGTTGGCGCGCTGCGACTGGCAGATTCTCGCCGAGCTGGCCCGGCGCATGGGTTACCACGGCATGGCCTGGAGTGACGCCGAGGCGGTGTTCACGGAGATGGCCAGCCTGACGCCGATCTTTTCGGCCATAACTTACCCGGCGCTGGATGCACACCATGGCCTGCAATGGCCCTGTGATGATAAGCACCCGCACGGCTCGCCGATTCTCCATCAGCACAGCTTTCCCATCGGCCGCGCCCGCCTTTTGCCGCTGTCCCAGGTGGCGGTGGCCGAGCCAGCGGATGCCGAGTATCCCTTCGCCTTCACCACCCAGCGCCTGCATTTTCACTACGGCTGCGGCTCGATGACCCGCAAATCGCCATTGCTGGAACGGGAAACCCCGGCCGGCCTGCTGTTTATCCACCCACAGGACGCCGCCGAACTGGGCCTGGCGCAGCATCAGGGCGTGCGGGTGCGTTCGCGCCGCGGCCTGCTGGAAACCCGCATCGAGCTGAGCGCCGACCTGCCCAGGGGCGTTTTGAGCATGCCCTATCACTTCAGCGAGGCGCCCTGTAACCGCCTGACCAACGACGCCCAGGACCCCATCAGCAAAATGCCCGAACTCAAGGCCTGCGCCGTGGCGCTGGAACCCCTGCCGCCCGGGCAGGCGCCGGACCTTCGAATGGGCACCAACGAGGTACTGCATGCAAGCCTATAAACTGGATCGCCCCGAGCGCCTGCGCGCCCACCTGGCATTGCAGCGCCGCCTGTATGAAGTACGCCCGGATGGCCAGGGCGGCCAGCACTGGCAAACGGTCAGCAGCCAGGATCAGCATGCCTTCGAGCCGGCCAGCGAGCCGCCGCCGTTTTCCGCCAAGAGCTTCTTCTTCGCCGAGCGCGAGTTGCTGTTCCGCTTCGACGGCGGCCAGTTCTATTCGGCGCTGCCGCAGGTGGTGCCACAGGTGCTGTTCGGCCTGCACGCCTGCGACCTGCAGGCGGTGGCCTATCAGGACCAGTTCTTCGCCAATGACCCGCATTACCAGGCGCGGCGTCAGGCCTGCTTGCTGGTTGGCCTGGATTGCCTGCACAGCTGCGCCGGCGGTTTTTGCAGCGTGCTGGGCAGCGGCCCGGCGGTGCGCCAGCAGACGGCCGACCTGATCCTGCTGCCAGGCCAGGAGGCAGATCCCGGCTGGCTGCTGCTGGTCGCCAGCGCGGCCGGGCAGGCGGCAGTGCAGGCGCTGCAACTGCCCGTGGCGCGGCACGACTGGCAAGAGCAGCGCAGGGCAAACGAGGCGCGGGTGGCGCAGCAGCAGGGCGCTCAGGAGGACATAGTCGAAGGCATCGCCCGGCTCAACCTTAACGCCATCGACGGCAACACCTGGGAAGCCTTGGGTCTGCGCTGCCTGGGCTGTTCTGGCTGCACCTCGGTGTGCCCGACCTGCAGCTGCTTCGCTCCGCTGGAGCAGCCCGACGGGCAGGGCGGCGCGCAGCGTGAGCGGGTGTGGGACAGCTGCCTGTATCAGGGCTTCCAGCAGGAGGCCAGCGGGCATAACCCCAGCGCCACGGCGGGGCAACGGGTGCAGCGGTTCTGGTCGCACAAGTTCGGCGATGCCTTCAAACAGCGCTTCGCCAGCTATGGTTGCGTCGGCTGCGGTCGTTGCGACCGGGTCTGCCCCGGCGGCATCGGCGTGCATGGGGTCATGCGCAGGGTGGTGCAGCCATGAATGAAGCCACCCCACGCCGGCTGATCCTGCTCGATCAGTACGCCGACGGCGAAGAGGCCCGCCATCTCAGCCTGCGCATCGAGCAGCCAAGGCCCAGCGACCTCGCAATAATGCCCGGGCAGTTCTTTATGCTGAGCCTGCCGGGCGTTGGCGAAGCGCCCTTTACCTATATCAGCCTGCCGGACGCCGCCGGACACTTCACCGCCCTGGTGCGCCGCTGCGGCAGGCTCACCCAGGCGCTGTTCGAACAGCCCGCCGGCAGCGTGCTGGGCTATCGCGGCCCGTTTGGGCGTGGCTGGCCGTTGTTCTTCAGCGCCAACCGGGTGCTGCTGGTGGCCGGCGGCTGTGGCCTTGCGCCACTCGCCGGGGTGATAGAAGAGGCCTGCCGCCCACGCATGCCGGCGCAACTGAGCGTGATCTACGGCGCACGGCACAGCGCGGCGCAGGTGCTGGGACGCGAGCGGGCACGCTGGCAGCAGGCGCTGCCCTTTATCGAAACCTTCGATGAAGCCGCACCCGGGCAACGCCAGGGCACGCCGCTGGCGCATTTGGATGAGGTATTCGCCGCACAGCCGCCCAGTGCGCTGCTCTGCTGCGGGCCGGAACCCTTGATGCAGGCCGCCGCCCAGGCGTGCCTGCAGCGCGGCATCGCCGCGGACAAGATCTGGCTGTCCCTGGAGCGGCGCATGCACTGCGCCGATGGTCTGTGTGGGCATTGCTACCTGGGCAGCAGCTATGTCTGCCAGGAAGGGCCGACCTACCGCTATGACCGCTACCTGCAGCTGCTGGGCAAGCGCTGCCTGTCGTCCAGCGCGGCATTGCGGCCGTCATGTTGATGGGGCAGGGGAGCGGGGCGTTGGCCGCTATTTGTACTGGTTGATGATGTCCAGGTAGCGCTGTTGCTGCTTGAGCTTGTCCAGGCCGCTTTGCAGTTGCTGCAAGGGCTTGTCGTCAACGTCGGGGCTAAAGGCGTAGAACATTTCGCCGTCCTTGAGCACATAGGCCGCCGCGTAATCACCGCTGTTGAGGCCCAGGCGTTTGAGAAACCAGGCCGCGGTCACCTCGTCGTAGGCCCACAGGTCGATGCGATCCTTGCTCAGCATATGGGCGATCGACACCGCATTGGCCGAGAGCTGCAGGTCCTTGTCGGCAAAGCCCAGGTCCCTGACCAGCAGATGGCCGATATCGTCGCGAATCGCCCCAATCTGGTATTTTCCCAGCTCCTCGACTGAGCCGATCTGCAGGTTGCGCGCCTTGCGCGCCATCAGCACGACGCGGGTGGCGATGATCGGCCCGACCCATTTGAACAGCGGCTTGCGCGCCTCCGAGTAGGTCATGGCAAATAGCATGACCCCAGGGCCTTTCTGCACCATCTGGTAGCCGCGCGCCCAGGGCAGGGCGCGAATATCCTTGCGCTCCAGGGGCAGGCCGGCCGCTTCGGCCGCCTCCAGCAGCACATCCACGGAAATGCCGCGGGCGATGCCGCTTTCCGTGTAGTTATAGGGGGGGAATTCCTCGGTATACACATGCAGGGAGCGCCAGCCATTGCCCTCGGCCAACGCGGTGCCGGCTTGCCAGCCGGCCAACAGCAAGGCCATAAGGGCCCACAAGAATCGACGAGTCATACCGCCCACCTTCATACAGATGTATGGCGCAACCTGGTTTTTATGCACGGCCCGCGCTGGC
>DASUOY010000083.1:0-2591 GCA_036276395.1 Pseudomonas sp. | reverse complement strand
AGCGCCGCCCCGGCAGTGGGTCGCCAGGCTGCGCCTGCAAAGCAGAAGGCATAGCGGCCGGGGCCAGGTGCTCGGCCAGCGGCACCTGAATGCTGAACACCGAGCCACGTCCCGGCTGCGATCGAACCCGTACCGGATAGCCGAGGATGCGCGCGATGCGTTCCACAATCGCCAGGCCCAGGCCGACGCCCTTGCGCTCGGCGGCGCGGCCGACCTGCAACTGGTTGAACTCGAGAAAGATGCTCTCCAGCTGGTCTTCCGGAATGCCACGACCGCTGTCCCACACCTGCAGTTCAAGGAATGCGCCGCGTTTGCGCGCGCCGAGCAGGATGCGGCCCTGCTCGGTATAGCGGCAGGCATTGCTGAGGAAGTTGCGCAAAATTCGGGTCAGCAGGCGGAAGTCGGTGCTGATGCTGCACTCGGCAATGCGCACCCTGAGCGCCAGCCCCTCGGCCGCAGCCACCGGTTGAAACTCCGAGGCCAGGGGCGCAAGCAGTTCCTCCAGGCGATAGACATCGATATCCGGCTTGATCGCCGCCTGGTCCAGCTTGGAGATATCCAGCAGGTCGGTGAGCAGATCCTCGGCGCCCTCCAGGGCCTGATGGCTGCGCTCGACCAGATTGTGCTCCGCGCTCGGCAGGCTGCGCTCACGCAGGGTCGAGATCAGCAGACGCGCGGCGTTGAGCGGTTGCAGCAGATCGTGGCTGGCCGCGGCCAGGTACTTGTCCTTGCTCTGGTTGGCTGCCTCGGCGGCATCACGCGCCTCGCGCAGGGCCTGCTCGACACGCTTACGCTCGACTATCTGCTGCAACAGGTTGCGGTTGGCCTCCTGCAACTCGGCGGTGCGCGCACTGACGCGCTGCTCCAGTTGCTCATTGAGCAGTTGCAGGCGCTGCTGGGCCTGCTTGCGCTCGGTGATATCGGCGACAAAGCCTTCGAACAGGCCCTCCTCGCCGGGCTTGAGCAAGAGGTTCATCAGCACGTCGATAACGCTGCCGTCCTTGCGCCGCAGCTGGGTCTCGTAACCGAACAGGCCCTGGCCGCTGCCGAGGCGCTGGCGGATCTGCTGTAACTCCTCGGCGCCGCCAACGAACAGATAGTTGGCCAGGTCGGTCAACGACCACAGCACCTCCTGCGGATCGTCGTAGCCGAGCATGTGCGCCAGCGCCGGATTGGCCGCGCGCAGGCCCTCCTGCAGGCTGGCCTGGAAAATCCCGTGCACCGCGTGCTCAAACAGCCACTTATAGCGATTGCGCTCAGTCTCCAGCTCTTCCAGGCGCGCCAGCAGCTCGGGATAGTGGCTCTTGCGCGTCGAGTGGCTGCCCAGCCCGAGCAGATCGGTGAGCGCCTGGCGCTGCTGCTCAGAGGGCCTCGGCATAGACAACCTCGACATCCCGCTGGGTCGACTCGCGCGGGTTGGTGAGGATGCACGGATCCTGCATGGCATGCTGCGACAGGAAGGGGATGTCGGACGTACCGACCCCATGCAGGGCCAGGGTTTCATGAAAGCCCACGGCATGCTTGAACTGGATCAGGTGATCGATCAGACGCAGACGGATCTGCTGGTGATTGAGGCCCCGGGTGTCGATGCCGAGGGTCTCGGCGACCAGTTTGAAGCGCTCAGGCGCGGCGTTGTAGTTGAAGGCCACCACATGCTCGACCAGCACCGCGTTGCACAGCCCGTGGGGCAGGTCGAGAAAGCCGCCGAGGCTGTGGCTCATGGCATGCACCGCGCCGAGAATGGCGTTGGAGAAGGCCAGACCGGCCTGCATGCTGCCGAGCATGATCTTCTCGCGCAGGGCAATCTCGCTGGGGTTGGCGATCATCTGCACCAGGTTGCCATTGATCAGGCGCATGGCTTCCAGCGCATGGGAGTCGGTCAGGGGGCCGGAGCCTGTGGAGACAAACGCCTCGATGGCATGCACCAGGGCGTCGATGCCGGTACAGGCGGAGAGGAAGGGGTCCATGCTCAGGGTGGTTTCCGGGTCGATCAGCGACACATCGGGCACCGCGCCCTTGCTGACGATGGAAAACTTCATCCGTTCGGCCTGGTTGGAAATGATCACGAACTGCGACACGTCCGCCGAGGTGCCGGCGGTCGTGGGGATCAGGATCAGCGGCGGGCTGGGCACCCGCAGGGTGTCGACGCCCTCGAATTCGATGATGTTGCGGCCATGGGCCACGGCGATGCCGATGCCCTTGGCGCAGTCCATCGGGCTGCCCCCGCCGACTGCGACTATGACGTTGCAGCCCTGGCTGAGGTAGACCTCGGCGCCGAGCATCACCTCCTCGCTACGTGGGTTGGGCGACACCTGGGTGTACAGGCAATGCTCGATGCCCTGGCGCAGCAGGCTGGCCTGCACGTCGGCCACCCAGCCGGCGGCCATGACGCCCGGGTCTGACACCAGTAGCACCTTGCGTGCGCCGTAGTTGGCGGCGTAGTTGCCCACGCTATGACGGCAGCCGGCGCCGAAGATGATCTCCGGCGAAACGAACTTGCGATGAAGACTGATATCGGGGCTCATGCCTCGTCCTGCTTATTGTTCTGGATAGCCCCAGCCTACTGGATTCGCCTGCCAATGCAATGCGAC
>DASUOY010000082.1:0-4770 GCA_036276395.1 Pseudomonas sp. | reverse complement strand
CGCGACGAGATCGCGCCGATCATTACCCCCATCGGCCTCGACCCGACGCATCCCTTCCCGTTGCTGGTGAACAAGAGCCTGAACTTTATCGTCGAGCTGGAAGGCATCGACGCCTTCGGTCGCGACTCGGGCCTGGCGATTATCCCGGCGCCGCGCCTGTTGCCGCGCATCATCCGCGTGCCGGAAGAAGTCGGTGGCCCGGGCGACAACTACGTATTCCTCTCCTCGATGATCCACGCCCATGCCGATGACCTGTTCCAGGGCATGAAGGTCAAGGGTTGCTACCAGTTCCGCCTGACCCGTAACGCCGACCTGTCGGTGGACACCGAGGACGTCGAAGACCTGGCCCGTGCCCTGCGCGGCGAGCTGTTCAGCCGCCGCTATGGCGATGCGGTGCGCCTGGAGGTGGTGGACACCTGCCCGCGGCCGCTGCTCGATTATCTGCTCAAGCAGTTCAGCCTGAGCGAGAGCGAGCTGTACCGGGTCAACGGTCCAGTCAACCTGACCCGGCTGTTCAGCATCACCGGGCTGGAGAGCCACCCGGAGCTGCAATACAAGCCCTTCACCCCGGTGATTCCCAAGCTCTTGCAGAACGCCGAGAACATCTTCAGCGTGATCAGCAAGCAGGACATCCTCCTGCTGCACCCCTTCGAGTCGTTCACCCCGGTGGTCGACCTGCTGCGTCAGGCGGCGAAAGACCCCCACGTGCTGGCCATCAAGCAGACCCTGTACCGCTCCGGGGCCAACTCGGAAATCGTCGATGCGCTGGTGGAAGCGGCACGCAACGGCAAGGAAGTCACCGCGGTGATCGAGCTGCGGGCGCGCTTCGATGAGGAGTCCAACCTGCAACTGGCCAGCCGTCTGCAGGCCGCCGGTGCGGTGGTGATCTATGGCGTGGTGGGCTTCAAGACTCACGCCAAGATGATGCTGATTCTGCGCCGCGAGAGTGGCGATATCGTCCGCTACGCGCACCTCGGTACCGGTAACTACCATGCCGGCAACGCCAAGCTGTACACCGACTACAGCCTGCTTACCGCCGATATGGCGTTGTGCGAGGACGTTTCCAAGCTGTTCAGCCAGCTGATCGGCATGGGCAAGACCCTGCGCATGAAGAAGCTGCTGCACGCACCCTTTACCCTGAAAAAGACCCTGCTCGACATGATCGCCCGCGAGACCGCCCTGGCCGCCGAAGGCAAGCCGGCGCATATCATGGCCAAGTTCAACTCGCTGACCGATCCGAAGATCATCCGCGCGCTGTACAAGGCCAGCCAGACCGGGGTGAAGATCGACCTGGTGGTGCGCGGCATGTGCTGCCTGCGCCCGGGTATCGCCGGGGTCTCGCACAATATCCAGGTGCGCTCGATCATCGGCCGCTTCCTGGAGCACACCCGGGTGTTCTATTTCCTCAATGGCGGCGAGGAGAAGATCTACCTGTCCAGTGCCGACTGGATGGAGCGCAACCTCGACAAGCGCGTGGAGACCTGCTTCCCGGTGGAAGGCAAGAAGCTGATCCTGCGGGTTAAGAAGGAGCTTGAGGCCTATTTGACCGATAACACCCAGGCCTGGCTGTTGCAGCCGGATGGCCGTTATGTGCGCTGCAGCCCCAGCGGCAACCAGAACCCGCGCAGCGCCCAGGCGGGCCTGCTGGAGAAGCTGACCGCGCCGGTGATCAGCGTACGCTGAGCTCGATCTCGATACGTTTGAGCCATTCCGCTTCCTGGGTGAAATCGGCCTGGGTCAGCGGGTTGGCGGCCAGCCAGTCCTGCGGAAAGGCGATTTCCAGGCGCTGCTGACTGGCCTTGAGTTGCACGTTGGGCATTTCCTGGCTGCCACGGATATGGTGGAACAGGATGGCGAAACGCAGCAGCACGCACAGGCGCATCAGCTTGATGCCTTCCTCGCCGAACGCGGCGAACTTGTCCTTGGGAATATTGCGCCGGTGGCCGCGCACCAGCAGGGCGAGCATTTGCTGATCCTGGCGTGAGAAACCGGACAGATCCGAGTGCTCGATCAGGTAGGCGCCATGCTTGTGGTACTGATAGTGGGCGATATCCAGCCCCACTTCGTGCACCTTGGCCGCCCAGCTGAGCAGTTCGCGGTGCCAGTCATCTTCCAGTTGCCAGTCCTTGGCGACTTTCTCCAGGGCCGACAGCGCCTTGCTTTCCACTCGCGCGGCCTGTTCCAGATCGACGTGATAGCGCTCCATCAGCGAGCCGAGGGTGCGCTCACGCACGTCTTCGTGGTGGTGACGGCCGAGCAGGTCATACAGCACGCCTTCGCGCAGCGCGCCCTCGGAGTGGCTCATGCGCTGGATGTCGCAGGCGTCGAAGATGGCTTCGAGAATCGCCAGGCCGGCGGGGAAGATGCCGCGTCGATCCGGCTTGATGCCGTCGAGGTCGAGTTTGTCCACCTCGCCCAGCTTGAATACCTTGCGTTTCAGCCAGGCCAGGCCAGGCGCGTTGACCTCACCACTGCCGAGGCCCGCCGCCTGGATGGCCAGGCCGATGGCCTTGATGGTGCCGGAGGCCCCCACGGCCTCTTCCCAGCCGAGGCGGCGCAGGGCGTGTTCGATACCCATGATTTCCAGGCGCGCCGCGGTGTAGGCCTGGGCATAGCGTGCCGGGGTGATCTTGCCGTCCCGGAAGAAACGCTGGGTATAGCTGACGCAACCCATCTGCAGGCTTTCGCGCAGCAGCGGTTCGAAACGCTGGCCGATAATGAATTCGGTGCTGCCGCCGCCGATGTCGGTGACCAGGCGCCTGCCCGGGGTGTCGGCGATGCTGTGCGACACGCCGAGATAGATCAGGCGCGCCTCCTCGCGGCCGGAGATCACCTCCACCGGATGCCCCAGCACCTCTTCGGCGCGGCGGATAAACTCGCTGCGGTTGCGCGCTTCACGCAGGGCGTTGGTGCCGACTATGCGCACCGCGCCTTCCGGCAGGCCGGCGGTCAGCTGGGCGAAGCGGCGCAGGCAGTCGAGCCCGCGCTGCATGGCCTCTTCGCTGAGCAGGCGCTCATCGTCGATGCCGGCAGCCAGCTGGACCTTGTCGCCGAGGCGCTCGAGGATGCGGATCTCGCCGTGGTCGGCTTTGGCCAGCACCATATGGAAGCTGTTGGAGCCCAGGTCGATAGCTGCAATCAAGGGGAAAGACTCGGCAGGGGTATGCGGCATGACAGCATCATCTCATTGCGGAACCGCGTCATCGTGCCACGATAGACCCGGCGCGCCAACGCATACCCGTTGCGCCACCCTGCCGGCTGCCCGGCGGCGGCCGCTAAAGGCCTGCGGGCAGGGGGCGGGTGTAAGCGCGGCGCTTGCGCCGAGGCGCATCGATTGGCTAAGGGGCGCATACCCATAGATAAGCTCAATAGCATCCGCCTTCCTGTGCCGGGCAAGCCGGGCTATGATGTCGGCCATCTTTATGCTTCCGAACACGGAGATTTTCCATGAGCGAATTCATCACCAATGTCAGCGATGCCAGCTTCGACCAAGACGTTCTCCAGGCCGAGGGTCCGGTGCTGGTCGACTACTGGGCTGAGTGGTGCGGCCCGTGCAAAATGATTGCACCGGTTCTCGATGAGATCGCCCAGACCTACCAGGGCAAGCTGAAAGTCTGCAAGCTGAACATCGACGAAAACCAGGACACTCCGCCGAAGTTCGGCGTGCGCGGTATCCCGACCCTGATGCTGTTCAAGAACGGCAACGTCGAAGCCACCAAGGTTGGCGCACTGTCCAAGTCGCAACTGGCTGCCTTCCTCGACAGCAACATCTAAGTCGCGTCGAGTGCTAGAAGCCCCGCAAATCGCGGGGCTTTTTTCTGCCTGAACGCTGGACGTATCAATAAAGCCGGTGTTACATTCGGCCTCGCTGCATTTCCTATGCAGCCCCCTGCAAGCCGTCGCCGACGGGTTCCTCCGCGAATACCCTCGATACACGCAGGCGATCCAATCGCCTTCTCAGTGGCGCGGCCTCCCAAGCTAAATAGCTTATTCCCCTCCTTCATGATTACGTCATTCCTATGAATCTGACCGAACTCAAGCAAAAGCCGATTACCGAACTGCTGGAACTCGCCGAACAGATGGGCCTGGAAAACATGGCTCGTTCGCGCAAGCAGGATGTGATTTTCTCCCTGTTGAAAAAGCACGCTAAAAGCGGCGAGGAAATCTCCGGTGATGGCGTGCTGGAGATTCTCCAGGACGGTTTCGGCTTCCTCCGCTCTGCGGATGCCTCCTATCTTGCCGGCCCCGATGACATCTACGTCTCGCCGAGCCAGATCCGTCGCTTCAACCTGCGTACGGGCGACACCATAGTCGGCAAGATCCGTCCGCCGAAGGAAGGCGAGCGTTATTTCGCGCTGCTCAAGGTTGATACCATCAACTACGACCGCCCGGAAAACGCCAAGAACAAGATTCTGTTCGAAAACCTGACGCCGCTGTTCCCCACCAAGCGTCTGGTCATGGAAGCCGGTAACGGTTCCACCGAAGACATCACCGGCCGCATCATCGACCTCTGCGCCCCTATCGGTAAGGGCCAGCGCGGCCTGATCGTCGCACCGCCGAAAGCCGGTAAGACCATCATGCTGCAGAACATCGCGGCCAACATCACCCGCAACAACCCCGAGTGCCATCTGATCGTCCTGCTGATCGACGAGCGCCCGGAAGAAGTGACCGAGATGCAGCGCACCGTGCGCGGCGAAGTGGTCGCCTCCACCTTCGACGAGCCGCCGACCCGCCACGTGCAGGTTGCCGAGATGGTGATCGAGAAGGCCA
>DASUOY010000081.1:0-5525 GCA_036276395.1 Pseudomonas sp. | reverse complement strand
CGCGGCTGGCGTCGCCACCGATGCGCTCGGCGATAAAGCCGGCCAGGGCGGACACTCGCTGGGCCTTATCAAAAACCGAGCCGAGCTTGGCCTGGAACACCACATTGGCCAGGCGCTGGTTGAAGGTCTCGAGCCTGTGCTTCTTGTCTTGCTTGAAGAAGAACTCGGCGTCGGTCAGGCGCGGGCGCACCACCTTCTCGTTGCCGGCGACGATCTGCGCCGGGTCCTTGCTCTCGACGTTGGCCACGGTGATAAAGCGCGGCAGCAGCTTGCCGTTGCCATCCAGCAGGCAGAAGTACTTCTGGTTGTCCTGCATGGTGGTGATCAGGGCTTCCTGTGGCACTTCGAGGAAGCGTTCTTCGAAGGAGCAGACCAGCGGCACCGGCCACTCGACCAGGGCGCTGACTTCATCCAGCAGCGCCGGCGGCACTATGGCGCTGCCCTGCTGCTCGGCGGCAAGCTGGTCGACGCGGGCGGCAATTTGCGCGCGGCGCTCGGCGAAGTCGGCAATCACATAGGCGCTGCGCAGGTCTTCTGCGTAGTTCGCCGGCGCGCTGATGCGCACTTCGTGGTTGGCGTGGAAGCGGTGGCCACGGGATACGCGACCAGCTTGCTGCGCAAGGATTTCGCAGTCGATCACCTCGTCACCGAACAGCATCACCAGCCACTGGCTCGGGCGGACGAATTCAGTTTTGCGTGCGCCCCAGCGCATGCGCTTGGGAATCGGCAACTCGTTCAACGAAGTTTCGACTATGGCCGGCAGCAGGCCGGCAGCGGCCTGGCCTGGAATGCTCTGGCTGAATTTCAGCTTGGGGCCGCTCTGGTCGATCTGGCTCAGCTCTACGCCGCACTTCTTGGCGAAGCCCAGCGCTGCTTGAGTCGGGTTGCCGTCCTTGTCGAACGCCGCCTGCACGGGCGGGCCATCGAGGTTCTGGGTGCGATCGGCTTGCTGCTCTTCGAGCTGCTCGATCAGCACGGCCAGACGCCGTGGCGCGGCGTAGTAGCGCACCTGGCCATAGTTCAGACCGGCGGCTTTCAGGCCTTTCTCGATACCGGCGAGGAAGGCTTCACCCAGGGTTTTCAGGGCTTTTGGCGGCAGCTCTTCGGTGCCCAGTTCTACCAGGAAATCACGCGCACTCATTCTGCTGCCTCCAGCTTGGCTAGTACTTCATCACGCAGGTCAGGGGCGGCTAGCGGGAAGCCGAGTTTGCGCCGCGCTTGCAGGTAGCTCTGCGCCACCGAACGGGCCAGGGCGCGCACGCGCAGGATGTACTGCTGACGTGCGGTCACCGAGATGGCCCGGCGCGCGTCCAGCAGGTTGAAGGTGTGCGAGGCCTTGAGCACCATCTCGTAGGTTGGCAGCGGCAGCTCCAGCTCGATCAGGCGGTTGGCTTCGCTTTCATAGAAGTCGAACAGCTCGAAGAGTTTCTCGACGTTGGCGTGTTCGAAGTTGTAGGTGGATTGTTCCACCTCGTTCTGGTGGAACACATCGCCATAGGTGACCTTGCCGAACTGGCCGTCGGTCCACACCAGGTCGTACACCGAGTCGACGCCCTGCAGGTACATGGCCAGGCGCTCGAGACCGTAGGTGATCTCGCCGGTCACCGGGTAACACTCGATGCCGCCGACCTGCTGGAAGTAGGTGAACTGGGTGACTTCCATGCCGTTCAGCCAGATTTCCCAGCCCAGACCCCAGGCGCCCAATGTCGGAGATTCCCAGTTGTCTTCGACGAAGCGGATGTCGTGCACCAGCGGGTCGATGCCGATGGCTTTCAGCGAGCCCAGGTACAGCTCCTGGAAGTTTTCCGGGTTGGGTTTCAGCACCACCTGAAACTGGTAGTAGTGCTGCAGGCGGTTGGGGTTCTCGCCGTAGCGGCCGTCAGCCGGACGACGGGAAGGCTGCACGTAGGCGGCGTTCCAGGTCTCGGGGCCAATGGCACGGAGAAAGGTGGCGGTGTGGAAGGTGCCCGCGCCAACTTCCATATCGTAGGGCTGCAACACCACGCAGCCCTGCTCGGCCCAGTACTGTTGCAGGGCGAGGATCAAATCTTGGAAGGTGCGCACGGCAGGCGTAGTCTGGCTCACAAATTTCACCCGTACTTTGGCGGCTTCAGAAAGTCCGCGAGTATACCGAAGCTCAGGAAAACCCGCATGCCACGCTGCTTCTGGTGCAATGACGACCCGCTGTATATCGCTTACCACGATCAGGAATGGGGCGTGCCGCAACGCGACCCCCAGGTGCTGTTCGAGTTGCTCTTGCTCGAAGCCTTCCAGGCCGGTCTGTCGTGGATCACCGTGCTGAAGAAGCGCGAGCGTTACCGCGAGGTGCTGTTCGGTTTCGATGTGCAGCGCCTGGCGGCGCTCACGGACGAGTACATCGAAGAAACCCTGATGCAGGACCCCGGCATCATTCGCAACCGCCTCAAGCTTCAGGCCGTGCGCAAGAACGCCCAGGCCTGGCTCAAGCTGGAAGACCCGGTGGCGCTGCTCTGGTCCTTTGTTGGCGGCGCGCCGAAGATCAATCACTTCAGCGAGCGCGGCCAGGTGCCGGCGGTAACCCCTGAGGCCGAAGCCATGAGCAAGGCGCTGAAGAAGGCCGGCTTTACCTTTGTCGGCCCGACCATCTGCTACGCCTATATGCAGGCCACCGGCATGGTGATGGATCACACCACCGACTGTGACCGCTACGCGCAACTCACCAGCTAGTAATTCAGGTGGTTACAATAGGCGCCTTTTGACCTGCTGGAGTTGTCTGTGGAAAAGCTCAAAGGTGCCCTGGCGGTGGGCTTTCTGCATTTATTCGCGCTGCTGCCCTGGCGCGCCGCCCAGGCGGTCGGAGCGGCTATCGGCTGGCTGATGTGGAAGCTGCCGAACGGCTCGCGCGAGGTGGTGCGGACCAACCTGGCGGCCTGTTTTCCGCAGATGTCCGCCGCGGAGCGTGAGGCCCTGGTCGGCCAGTGCCTGCGCGATACCGGCAAGACCCTGACCGAGAGCGCCTGCTCCTGGATCTGGCCGGTGCAGAAATCCCTCAAGCTGATCAAGCAGGTGGACGGCATGCCGGTGCTGCAGGCTGCCCTGGACAGCGGCAAGGGCGTGGTGCTGATCAGCAGTCACCTGGGCAACTGGGAGTTTCTCCTGCAGTACGCCGGGTCGATCTGCCAGCCGGTGCTGCTGTACCGGCCGATCAAGATGCAGGCGGTCGACCAGTTGCTGCAGGAGAAGCGTGCCCAGTCGGGTAGCAGCCTGGCGCCTTCGACCAAGGAAGGCATCCTCAGCCTGATCAAGGCGGTGCGCAAAGGTGGCGTGGCCGGGATCGCCGCCGACCCGGAGCCGAGCCTTAGCAGTGGTCTGTTCGTGCCTTTCTTCGGCGTGCCGGCGCTGACCAGCAAATTCGTGCCGTCACTGGTGCAGGGACACAAGGCCGAGGCGGTATTTATGCACGCCCTGCGCCTGGAGGATGGCAGCGGTTACCGGGTGGTGATCGAGGCGGCTCCGGAAGCCCTGTATGGCGAGGATATCGAGGCTGCGGTTGGCGCCATCAACCAGGGCATCGAAAAGCAGGTGCGCCAGGCGCCCAGCCAATATATGTGGAATATGAAGCGCTTCAAGAAACGCCCGGCCGGCGAGGCCAAGTGGTATTGAGCCCCGGCTTGCGGGCCCTGGCTGCTCTCGACTAGTCTGCATGACACGCACTCTGACGGATGCAGCATGAGCAACCAGCGCAGGAATGTCCGCACCCCACTCAAGGTTCGCTTGCGCATCGACCATCCGTTGCATGGTGAGATGCTGGTGACCACCCGGGATATTTCCGAGTGCGGCGTCTATGTGCTGATGGACCAGGCGCAGAGCAAGTTGAGCATGGGGGAGCGGGTCAGCGGCCAGGTGCAGGGCTTGCCGATGGAGGCGCCGATCCTGACCCTGGAAGTGGTGCGTATCGAGGCCTTGGGCGTGGGCCTGCGCTTTGTCACCGAGTAGCAGATTAGCTAAAGCGCCGTTTTAGGTTTCCGCTTAATCCGCTTTCGCCGCCTTATCCAGGCGCCGCAGAAATACGCCAATTTCCTTCTCCGCCTGTTTGTCGCCCTTGTCCTGGGCAACTTGCAGGCCCTCTTCCCAGGCTTGTCGCGCCTGTTCCACTAAGCCCTGCTTATTTAGCGCCTGGCCGAGCAGCTTCCAGGCGGCCGAGTAGTGCGCATCGAAGGCCACGCAGCGTCGCAGGTGCTCGGCCGCGCGGGCGAATTCGCCAATATCCAGATAGCCCTTGCCCAGGCCGAAACGCAGCAGGGCGTTATCCATGCCCTTGGCCAGCATTTTTTCCAGGGCTTCAGTGCTCATTGTGACTCCTGTATCGCGGCTTAGAAGAAGGTCAAACCAACCTGGAACAGGCGCTCGGCGTCGCGGATATATTTCTTGTCGACCAGGAACAGGATCACATGGTCGCCGGACTCGATCACCGTATTGTCATGGGCGATCAGCACTTCCTCGTTGCGGATGATTGCGCCAATGGTGGTGCCCGGCGGCAGGGCGATATCGGCGATGGCGCGGCCGACCACCTTGCTCGATTTGGCGTCGCCGTGGGCGATCGCCTCGATGGCCTCGGCGGCGCCACGGCGCAGGCTGTGCACGCTTTCGATATCGCCACGGCGTACATGGGTCAGCAGGGTGCCGATGGTGGCCAGCTGCGGGCTGATGGCGATATCGATCTCGCCGCCCTGCACCAGGTCGACATAGGCCGGGTTGTTGATCAGGGTCATCACCTTGCGCGCGCCCAGGCGCTTGGCCAGCAAGGACGACATGATATTGGCCTCGTCGTCGTTGGTCAGGGCCAGGAAGATATCGGCGTCGCTGATGTTTTCTTCCACCAGCAGGTCACGGTCCGAGGCACTGCCCTGCAGCACTATGGTGCTGTCCAGGGTTTCCGAGAGGTAGCGGCAGCGCGCCGGATTCATCTCGATGATCTTCACCTGGTAGCGGCTTTCGATGGCTTCGGCCAGGCGTTCGCCGATATGCCCGCCGCCGGCGATCACCACCTTCTTGTAGTTGTCTTCCATACGGCGCATTTCGCTCATCACCGCACGGATATGCGCCTTGGCGGCGATAAAGAACACCTCGTCGTCCGCCTCGATCACCGTATCGCCCTGGGGCATGATCGCCCGGTTGCGGCGGAAGATGGCGGCGACCCGGGTGTCGACGTTGGGCATATGGGCGCGCAGTTGGCGCAGTTGCTGGCCGACCAGCGGGCCGCCGTAGTAGGCGCGCACCGCCACCAGCTGGGCCTTGCCCTCGGCGAAATCGATCACCTGCAGGGCGCCGGGGTATTCGATCAAGCGCTTGATATAGTTGGTCACCACCTGTTCCGGACTGATCAGCACATCGACCGGGATCGACTCGTTGCTGAACAGGCCGCTGCGGGTCAGGTAGGCCGCTTCGCGCACCCGGGCGATCTTGGTCGGGGTGTGGAACAGGCTGTAGGCCACCTGGCAGGCGATCATGTTGATTTCATCGCTGTTGGTCACCGCCACCAGCAT
>DASUOY010000080.1:0-3644 GCA_036276395.1 Pseudomonas sp. | reverse complement strand
CTCTGCTTCATCTGTTCGGTCAGCTCATACAGCCGGGTTTGCTGGGTGGCCTGTTCGCGGGCCTGGCGGATAGGGGCGGGTAACTGCTGTTCCAGGCGCTCGATGGCCTGCTGGCGCTGGTCGGCCCCCAGGCTCTGGTCCTGGGCCAGTTGCAGTTGCTCCAGCATAAAGCTGTCGTAGCTGTCCTGCTCCTGGAAGAACACCCGGTTTTCCTCGGCGCTGAAGTGCTGCTGGCGCAGGGCGTGCAAGCGCTCCTGGCGTTGGGCGATGGCCGTCAGGGCGTACTGGCCGCTGGCATCCGTGGCCGCGGGTAGCTGATGCAGATCGGCCAGGGCGATCCTGAAGTCGAGGTAGCGCTTGAGCAGATCGCGGGCCTGCTCCAGCGCCGGCCCTTGCAGCTGTTCGGCGAGCGCCAGGCTGATGCGCGTCAGGCTGGTTTGCAGGGGCTCCTCGGCCAGGGCCGAGAGGTAGAAATCGAAGAAATGCAGGATATCCGCGCTAAGCCGCAGGTTGCCTTCGGCGTCGCTGCTTAGCCGCACATCCGGGCTGCTGCCTTGCAGCGAGCGGGGCAGTGGCGGCAGCTTGGCCAGCTGGTCGAGGGCGCTGGCGTGGATCGCCTGGTTGGTCTGCCGGGCCTGCAGCGCAGCGTCGGGCGGGGCTGGGGTTGCGGCCGGGGTTGCGCTGGCGGGCGCTGTCTCGGCGCGGTAATGGTTGCTTAGCAGGCTGGCGCTGCCGATACCGACGGCCAGGCAGAGGGCCGTCAGCAGCAAGAGGGTGCGGTTGCCCATGGGCTGTCCTCCAGCGGTGCCACGGCTGTAGCGTGGCACCGCTGCTTACAGGTTAGAGACCGGCTTGTTTCAGGCGGGTGGCGTGGTTGCGGATCACGGTTCTCGGGTCGGTTTCCAGCCAGGAGACCACGCCCAGCACCTGGTTGGTGATATCCAGGTGGTTCATCCAGTAGCGGTCCTGCAGCACCTGGCCGAAGTGGTTGGCGCACACCCCGGTGACGCCATCGTTGGCCTGGCCGAGAAACGCCAGGCTGGTGATGCCGAACAGCGCGTCCGAGGGGTCGAAGACGTTGGTCAGCGGCGCCTGGCCGCCCCAGGAGTACAGGCGGATGGTCTTGCCGCCGATGCTTACGCTGCTGGGCCCGGCGCCGCAGGCCTGGGTCGGCAGGCCGGCGGGGAACTGGGCGTTGAAGGCCGCCGCGCCGTTCTTGTTGAACTCGCCGAGCATGGCGTAGATGTTCGACTGGCTGGCCGAGTTATTCGACAGGATATTTACCAGGTTGCCCACGGCATTGGCGAATACCTCGAAGGTCACGCCCTGCAGGGTGCCCTGGGGCGCGACGCCGGTGACCACATCGGCCAGCGGCGAGCCGGTGTGCGGGGTGGCCATGGTGGTGACCGAAGCCACCAGATCCGGGCGCACGTTCATCACATAACGCGAGGTCATGCCGCCCTGGCTGTGGGCGATCAGGTTGAACTTGTTGATCCGCCCCAGGGACGCGGCCTTGATGCTGTCCAGTTGCTGGATCAGTTGCTGGCCACGCGCCATGGAGTTTTCGAAGGCATTGATCTTGGGGATATAGACCTCGGTGCCCTGGGCTTGCAGGGTGGCCGGGATCTGGTACCAGTAATCGATCATGGCAATGTTGTCGAAGGCGAAGATGCCCGGCACCAGTACCACGGGGTTGGCGGTGTAGGCGGCCTGGCAGGCCAGGGACAGGCTCATCAGCAGGCCGCTGAGAGCAGTCAATAGGGTCTTCTTCATGCAGTTCCTCTCTGTCTTCCTTTGATAAAGGGACCAGGCGTCTTCGCCACTGCAAGTCCCGGCTACGGCGGCGAGGATTCTAGGCAGGAGAGTAAAGGCTTGTATTTCACCTAAACGGGTGGCCGTTCGAGGTGTTTAGCTGGGTAGGGGGCGCCGTGCGCATGGCGCACCCTACGGGAAGGCGGCTAGGACGAGCAGCTGATTTCCAGATGCTTGCCCCATTCCGGCGGGCGCTGGGCGTAGCGCTCGAAGCCCGGCTGTTCGTCGAAGGGGCGTGACAGCACCTGATGCAGCTCGCGCACCGGGCCATAGTCGCCCTGTTCGGCGGCCTCGATCACTTGCTGCGCCAGGTAGTTGCGCAGGATGTACTTGGGGTTGGCGGCGTGCATGCGCGCGCGCCGTTGTGCCTGGTCGTCGCCATCCCGGGCGCCGCGTGCCAGGTAGTCGGCGGCCCAGGCGTCGAAGCCGGCGAGGTCGGTAAAGTCATCGCGCAGGCGCGCCACGGCCTGCGCTGCCGGGCTGTCGCCGAGTTCGCGGAAGAACAGGCTGTAATCCACCGCGCTGCTCTGCATCAGTTGCAGCAGGCGTTGTACCAGGGCTTCGTCGCCCTCGTCGGCGCTTTGCAGGCCCAGGCGTTTGCGCATCAGGTCCAGGTAGTGCGCCTGGTACAGCGGCAGGAACAGGCCCAGGGTTTCGCGCAGCGCTTCTATCTCCACCAGCGGCACCAGGGCCTGGCCGAGGGCGGCGAGGTTCCACTGGGCGATTGGCACCTGATTGCTGAACGAGTAACGCCCCGTGTCGTCGGAGTGGTTGCAGATATGCCTGGCGTCGAAATCGTCGAGAAAGGCGTAGGGGCCGTAGTCGAAGGTGATGCCCAGGATCGACATATTGTCGGTATTCATCACCCCGTGGCAGAAGCCATAGGCCTGCCAGTGGGCGATCAGCTCGGCGTTGCGCTCGACTATCGCGCGGAACATCGCCAGGTACGGCTGCTCCTGCTGGAGGCAGTCGGCGTAGTGGCAGTGCAGCACATGTTCGGCCAGTTGCCTGAGCTGCTCGTGCTGCTGGGTGTAGTAGAAGTATTCGAAGTGGCCGAAGCGCACATGGCTGGGTGCCAGGCGCAGCACCATGGCGGCGCTCTCCTGCTTCTCGCGCCATACCGGGGTGCTGGAGCCGGTCACGCACAGCGCCCTTGAGCTGGCAATGCCGAGGGCGTGCAGGTGTTCGCTGGCGAGAAACTCACGGATCGAGCTGCGCAGCACCGCGCGGCCATCGCCCATGCGCGAGTAGGGCGTCTGCCCGGCGCCCTTGAGGTGCAGGTCCCAGTATTCGCCGGCGTCGTTGCGCACCTCGCCCAGCAGCAGGCCGCGGCCGTCGCCCAGGCGCGGGTTGTAGCCGCCGAACTGATGCCCGGAATAGACCATGGCGCGCGGCTCGGCGGTGCTCCACAGCTTGTGCCCGGCGAAGATCTGGGCGAACACCGCGCTGTCGGCCTCGGCCGGGTCGAGGTCGAGCAGGGCCATGGCGGCCGGGCTGGCGACGACCAGGCGCGGCTCGGCGATGGGCTCGGGCAACACCTGGGTGGAAAAGGCGTCGCCCAGGCGGGCGAAGCGGTTGTCGAAATTAAGCTCGGTGAGCGACTTCACGATCAGGCTCCGGCCGGGCCATGGCGGCCCGGCATTGATGCGCGGCTCAGGCCAGCCTATGCCGGCCCGCGCCCGACTTAAAGGGGGTCGGCAGCTGGAGCCTTGGGCGGCAGGGCGGGCTGCTGCGAATCCGCCGCAGCGGTGGCCACCAGTTGCCCGGTGTTCATATTGAGCTCCTGGCCTTCGAGGTTCTTGATCAGCACCTCGACCTGATTGAACGCCATC
>DASUOY010000079.1:0-3173 GCA_036276395.1 Pseudomonas sp. | reverse complement strand
TAGAACAGCGCCCGCGCCGGGCCCCAGGCGCTCGGAACGAACTCTTCGCTGACCGCGCGCAATGGATACCGCGCCGCGGCGTAGACGAATTTACCTTTCATGCGCTTGGCAAAGGCGCGCAGCAGCTTGGCCTTAAGGCTTTTTAGCAACGACATAATCGGACTCCTTAACGGCTCAATTAATTAGCGGTCAGCAGTTGGTCCAGCAGACCATGGATCATCGCGCCGTAAGGCGCACGCATCGCCAGGTTGGACTCGCCAATCGGGCTTTGCACCACCACCGCCTTGGCGTGGCTAAAGGTGCGGAAACCATAGACGCCATGGTAGGCGCCCATGCCCGAATGGCCGACGCCACCGAAGGGCAGCTCCTCGAACAACACATGACTCATGCAGTCGTTGATCACCACTGCGCCCGAGGTGGTGCGCTCCATCACCTGTTGGCGCTCGCCGGCATCCTCACCGAAGTAGTAGGCCGCCAGAGGGCGCGGCTGTGCGTTGACGTAATCGATAGCGGCGCTGAAGTCGCGGTAGGTCTTGATCGGCAGCAGCGGGCCGAAGATCTCCTCGCGCAGCACCTGCATCTGCTCGCTGGTATCGAGCACCAGGGTCGGGGCGATCTTGCGGGTCTCGCGGTCGCTCAGATCCTCCTGGGCCGGGTTGATCTCGACCAAATACGCCCCCCTGGCGTGGGCATCGGCGAGGTAGCTGCGCAGGCGGTCGAAGTGGCGCGAATTGATGATCGAGGTGTAATCGGGGTTGCTGCGTAGGGTTGGGTACATCTCACTGACGAAGCGCACGGCCTCGGCAACGAAGTCCCCCAGCGACTCTTCCGGCAGCAGCAGATAGTCCGGGGCCAGGCAGATCTGCCCGGCATTGAAGGTCTTCACCGTCATCACCCGCTGCACCACGGTGGCGAGGTCCGCGCTACGCGAAACCAGCACCGGAGACTTGCCGCCCAGCTCCAGGGTTACCGGCACCAGGTTATCCGCGGCGGCGCGCATAATATGCCGCCCTACCGCGGTGCCACCGGTGAAGATCAGATGATCGAAGGGCTGCGCACTGAACAGCGCACCGACCTCGGCGCTGCCCAGCACGGTGCTCAGCTCGTTGGCATCGAAGTAACGGGCGATCAGCTCGGCGAGCAGCGCCGAGGTGCGCGGGGTCAGCTCCGAGGGTTTGAGCATGGCGCGGTTGCCGGCGGCGAGGATGCTCGCCAGCGGGCCGAAGGCCAGGACGATGGGGAAGTTCCACGGGCTGATCACCCCGACCACGCCCAACGGCTGATAGTCGACCCGCGCTTCGCAGCCGGGAAACGGTGCCTGATGCGACTCGGCCTGCATCCATTCGGCCAGGTGCTCGCGGCAATGCTTGAGGCTGGCCACCGAGCCGGCGATATCGGACAGCAGGGTCTGTTCGCGGCTGCGGTTGCCGAAGTCTGCGGACACCGCGGCGACTATCTCCTCGCGGTTCTCCAGCAGCAGGGCGATGGCCCGGTCGAGGCGGTCACGGCGCAACTCCAGGCTGGCCGGGCCCTCGGCCAGATGGGCCTGTTTCATGGCGGCGAGGGCCGCAGCGAGTTGTTCGGCGCTGACCGCCGCAGCCTGGTGGCCGAGAATGCTCATGGCGTAATTTTCCTGCTGGTTGAATTGTTATTAGCCAGCACTAAGTGCTGGACAAGCCGGCACCTCTACCGACTCGCTGGCTGGAGTATGGCAAAAAACACGAAAAAGGAAACCACTAGGTTTCCTTATTTTTCAACTTCTGACTAAAGGCTTCACCCCATCACACAAAGGGGAAGTGAATAATCCAGGGCAACAGCAAGCCAGCCCAAGGATTGCCGCGAAACGCCGCCGGTGGTTTAAGCAACTGGCCAAAACCTGACGATTGGTGCGAAACTGATTAGGTTTATTAACCAGTAGCCCATTTCGGCAACCCATAACGAGCATCCGGTTCCAGCCAATGGCCAAGAAAAGCCCACCCACCCCAGAAGTGAACAGCCCAGCCACGGAGCCGAGCGGCACCCTGCTCAGCCAGTTGATCGGCTACGCCCTGCGCCGCGCCCAGTTGAAAGTCGCGCAGAATCTGGTCGAGCAACTCAATCCCTTCGACCTGCGCCCTGCCCAGTTCTCCGCCCTGCTGATCATCGAGGCCAGCCCCGGCCTGATGCAGACCGACCTGGCGAGCATCCTCGCCATAGAGCCGCCGCAGGTGGTGACGCTGCTCAATAAACTGGAAAAACTTGGCCTCGCCGTGCGCGTGCGCTGCAAGCCGGACAAACGTTCCTACGGCATCTTCCTCAGCAAGGCCGGGGAAACCCTGCTCAAGCAACTCAAGGAAATCGCCGCCGCCAGCGACCGCGAAGCCACCGCCGCGCTCGACGAAGGCGAGCGCCAGCAGTTGCTGCAGTTGCTGCACAAGGTCTATCGGCAGGACAGTACCGCCACGCAGTGATCGCCAGCCTAGTTCGCTAGCCCGGATGCAATCCGGGCTACGGACTGTTAACCCCGTGCGAACGCCGGATTTTCGAGCAGTACCGCCATGCCCTGGCCGCCACCGATGCAGGCGGCGGCGATGCCGTAGCGTTGGTTGGCCGCGCGCAGTTGCCGGGCTAGGCTGAGGGTCAGGCGCAAGCCGGTGGCGGCCAGCGGATGGCCGAGGGCGATGGAGCCGCCCTGCGGGTTGAGGCGCTGCGGGTCGAGCTGCAATTCGCGCTGCACCGCCAGCACCTGGGCGGCCTGGGCTTCGTTGATTTCGAAGCGGGCGATATCGTCCAGGCGCAGGCCGCTGCGTTCCAGCAACAGGCGGATCGCCGGGGCCGGGCCGATGCCCATCAACTCCGGCGCCACGCCGACCACCGCAGTCGCCAGCAAGCGCGCCAATGGCCTGCGCCCCGCTGCCGCGCTGGCGCAGGCAACCAGGGCCGCTGCTGCGCCATCGACCACCGCGCAACTGTTGCCGGCGGTCTGCACCCCGCCGGTATGGATAGCGCGCAGACGTGATAAAGCAGCCAGGCTGGTCGGCCGCGGATGGCTGTCCTGGGCGAGCGACTCGACACCCCGCGGCAAGGCGATGCCGCGGGGCTGATAGCCGTCCAGCGCGAAGGATTCGCTGTGCACACTGACCATCTCGTCGGCGAACAGGCCCTCGCCCTGCGCCGCCAGGGCCAACTCGAAA
>DASUOY010000078.1:0-6008 GCA_036276395.1 Pseudomonas sp. | reverse complement strand
ATGGTGATCTGGTGGTGGTGCTGTCGGTGATCGACAACCTGGTCAAGGGCGCCTCGGGGCAGGCCGTGCAGAACATGAATATCCTCTTCGGTCTGGATGAGCGGCAGGGCCTTTCCCACGCTGCAATGCTGCCCTGATGGCGGGCTGGGAAGTCCGCCCCCATGATCCTGGCAGGGCCAGGCGTATCCGTCTGGCTCTGCTGGGGTTGCTGTTGGCCATTCCGTTGGCCTTTTATGCGGGCACCTGGTGGCAGGCGCGCAGCGGGCAGCTTGTCGAGCAGCATCCTATGCAGGAACGGCTTAGTGCGCTGCAGCGTGAACTGGACAGCGCGCAGCAGCGCCTGGCAGTGGTCAGTAGCGGCGAGCAGGTGGCGCAGCAGGCCAACGAGCAGAGCCGGCTGACCATCAAGCTGCTGGAGGAACAGATCTACAAGCAGCAACAGGATCTGGCTTTCTACAAGGGAGTTCTGGCTCCTGCCAGCCGTCGCGAAGGCCTGCGCGTTCGCACCTTTGAGGTCCAGGCCACGGATACGCCCGGGCTGTTCCGCTACAAGATACTGCTGAGCCGGGTTGGTAAGGGTGACAAGCCCTTGGCTGGTCACTTGCGGGTGACGCTGCTGGGGCGTCAGGCTGGCAAGGAGGCGGTGCTTGAGCTGGCGGGTCTGACCGAGGGGCTGGCGGATGCATTGCCGGCCCAGGAGATCCCCTTCGTATTCAAGCATTTCCAGGCTATTCCCGAGGCTGGAAGGTTTGCCGAACTGAAGTTGCCTGAAGGCTTTGTACCCAGTGAGATCAAGGTCCAGGCCGAGATAGAGGGTGAAAAGCCCTTGCTGCGCACATTCAAATGGGGCTTTGAGGAGTGACACCTGCTATGTGGAACAAAGACAAGAGCAAGGCGGATCTGCAGCGCTTCAGTGGCAAGACCAGTCTTATCGCCGTGGGGGCCGAGTTGCAGGGCAACTTGCGCTTTCAGGGCGCGGTTCAGGTCGATGGCAAGGTCAAAGGTAATCTGCTGGCCAGCGAGGGCCTGGTCAGAGTCAGTGTGCAGGGCCAGGTTGAAGGTGAGATTCGCGCCCCCCATATAGTGATAGACGGCGAGGTGATAGGTGATGTCCACGCCAGTGCTCACTTGGAGCTGGGCGCCAGGGCGCGGGTACGCGGTAACCTCTATTACGGTTTGATGGAAATGGCCATGGGTGCGCAGATCGAGGGGCGCCTCTGCCATCTGCAGGATGCGCCACGACCGTTGGAGCTACCGGAAAGCCTGAATCCCGCAGAATAGTTGACCGCTTTTCTCAGGTAAGCGGATAATGCCAGCCACCACGCAGTATGGCGCGTAGCGCCGGGAGTTAGTCAATGAGCGTCGAAACCTTCACCCCCACGGCTTTGCTCTTCACGCAAGGCGCGGCGAACAAGGTGAAGAGCCTGGTCGATGAAGAGGGTAACCCGCGTCTGAAGTTGCGCGTGTTCGTCACTGGCGGCGGTTGCTCCGGCTTCCAGTACGGTTTTACCTTCGATGAGGAAGTGGCCGAGGACGACACCATAGTCGAGCGCGAGGGTGTCAGCCTGGTCGTCGATCCCATGAGCTACCAGTACCTGGCCGGCGCGGAAGTCGACTATCAGGAAGGCCTGGAAGGCTCGCGCTTCGTCATCAAGAACCCCAATGCCACTACCACCTGCGGTTGCGGCTCGTCGTTCTCGATCTGATCAGTATTGCTCTTCAATACAACGCCGTGCCCATGCACGGCGTTGTCGTTTCTGGACTCAGGCGGGGTAGATCGCGCCCAGCACGCGCAGCCCCTTTGCCCCGGTGACGCTGGGGCGGTTGGCCGGGATGCCTTCCAGGCAGCAGTGCGCCAGCCAGGCAAAGGCCATGGCTTCTACCCAGTCGGCGGGCACGCCATAAGCATCGGTACTGCTGACGGCACAGTCAGGCAGCAGGGCTGCCAGGCGCTGCATAAGCCTCAGGTTGCGCGCACCACCGCCGCATACCAGCAGCTCCGTAGTATTGCCCTGGGCGGCCTGCAGCGCGGCAATAACGCTGATGGCTGTCAACTCCAGCAGGGTGGCCTGCACGTCTTGCGCGGCATAACTCGGAAGCGCGCTGAGGTGCTGATCCAGCCAGGTCAGGTTGAACAGTTCGCGGCCTGTGCTTTTTGGGCCTTGGGTGCGGAAGAAGTCATCGCCGAGCAGGGCTTGCAATAAAGGCGTCTGCACCTTTCCCGTGGCCGCCCACTGGCCATCCTGATCGTAGTCGACGCCCCGATGACGCTGAATCCAGGCGTCCAGCAGCACGTTGCCAGGGCCGCAATCGAAACCGTGTACCTGCTGGCCGGGCTCCAGAAGGCTCAGGTTGCTGAAACCACCGATGTTCAGTACCGCTCTTGGGCTTTGTGGGCTGGCGAATAAGGCCTCATGGAAGGCCGGCACCAAGGGTGCTCCTTGCCCGCCAGCGGCCAGATCCCTGCGGCGAAAGTCGCTGACGACAGTTATGCCGCTCAACTCGGCGAGCAGGGCCGGGTTGCCGATCTGAATAGTGAACCCGCGCGCCGGCTCGTGGCGTACCGTCTGGCCGTGGCTGCCGATTGCACGGATAGCTTGTGGCACGAGGTCATGCTGCTGGAGCAGAGCGGCAATGCCCTCGGCCGCCAGGCGTACCCACTGTTGTTCGGCCATGGCTGCGCGAGCCAGTTCATCCGGGCCCGGGGCACACAGCGCCAACAGCTCTGCCCGCAGTTCTGCCGGCATCGGCAGGTAGCGTGTGCCTATTAGCCTGGTGTTTTGTGCTTGGTCGATCAGGGCGATGTCCAGTCCGTCCAGGCTGGTTCCGGACATCACACCAAGGTAGAGGGGCATTCGATCAGCGCTGGTTAAGGGCGAGCAGGGTGGATTTTTCCTTGTCCATCTGCGCCATCAGCGGTTTGCTCAGCTGCATAAAGCGGGCTTTTTCGTTTCTGGCGATAGGGTCGGCCATCGGCAGTTTCTGGCTCAGTGGGTCGACGTGGACGCCATTGATCTGGAACTCATAGTGCAGGTGAGGCCCGGTAGAGAGACCGGTCGTACCTATATAGCCAATGATCTGCCCCTGCTTGACGCTGGCGCCGTTGCGCATGCCTTTGGCGAAGCCTTGCATGTGGGCGTACAGGGTACGGTAGCGCTGACCGTGCTGGATGATTACCGCATTGCCATAGCCGCCATGGCGTCCGGCCAGGGTTACGCGACCATCGCCTGCTGCCTTGATCGGCGTGCCGCGAGGCGCGGCGTAGTCCACGCCTTTGTGCGCGCGGATCTTGTTCAGTACTGGGTGGCGACGGCCGGTGGAGAAGCGTGAGCTGATTCGGGCAAAGTCCACCGGAGTACGGATAAAGGCTTTGCGCATGCTTTCGCCATTGGCGTTGTAGTAGCTGGTGGTGCCCTGCTTGTTGGTGTAACGCACGGCGGTAAAGGTCTTGCCGCGGTTGGTAAAGCGTGCGGAGAGGATGTTGCCGGTACCGACCTGCTTGCCGTTGACCACTTTCTCTTCGTAGATCAACTCGAATTCATCACCCTCGCGTATATCCATGGCGAAGTCGATGTCGTAGCCAAAGACATTGGCCAGGTCCATGGTCAGGCTATGGGACAAGCCGGCACGCTTGGCTGATAGGAACAGAGAACTTCTGATGACGCCGTGGGCGTAGGTCGTTTGCACCTCTGGCTTGACCAGTTCGCGCTTGAAGCTGAAACCCTTGTCGCTCTTCTCCAGAGCAATGCTTTCCAGGTCGCTGAGTTTGCTGTGCAAACGCTCCAGCTGGCCGTCTGGGCTCAGCTTGAACTCCAGTGCCTGGCCGACTTTGAGGCGGGTGAACTGCTTGGCGTCTTTGCTGCTGCTCAGCACCTGGTGCAGAGCGGTTGCCGGCAAACCTACCTTGGCGAATACGGTGGAAAGGGTATCGCCATTGGCTACTTGGATGGTGCGATGCAGCGGATCTGTTTCGACGACGGGTTCTTGCGCAGCGCTGTTTGATTGCGCACTGGTGTCGGCGGCGTTGGAGAATGGTGAGTTGTCTTTGTTGAGTGCGAGGTCTGCGGCTTGCAATTCGTCCTGCTGCTCAGCGAACTCGGCAGCGTTGTCCAGTTCTAGGTTTATATAGGTTCTTTTGGCTTCGACTTCGCGGGAGGGAAACACCAGCAAGGCCAGGCTGAGCAGTGCTGCGACGCCACTTGCGGCCAGGATATGGCTCTTGGGGTAAAGGGGTGGCGCTTTGGTTGTCTGGGTCATAGGCGGCTTTTGACTTTGAAGAGATGAAGAGAAATAGATAAACAAAATGATGAATATGCACTAACTGTATAAAATATAACCAAATCGTGTGCTAGGCAACCCCGGTTGTCGCTGCAAGCTCTTAAGCTGTGCGGTCGGCGGGCAAAACTTGTGATTTGTCTGCGATCTTGTATGGTTGGTTCCCTTTTGTTTTCGAGTGGTCGTGAGTCCTGTCATGAAGTCGGTTGAAGAGCAGTTGGCGCTGATCAAGCGCGGCGCGGAAGAGGTTCTGGTTGAAGCTGAACTGGTTGAGAAGCTCAAGCGGGGCCAGCCGCTGCGCATCAAGGCTGGTTTTGATCCGACTGCGCCGGATCTGCATCTGGGGCATACCGTCCTTATTAATAAGCTGCGTCAGTTCCAGGATCTGGGGCATCAGGTGATTTTCCTGATCGGCGACTTCACCGGCATGATCGGCGATCCCAGTGGCAAAAGCGCGACCCGCCCGCCCCTGACTCGCGAGCAGGTGTTGGAGAATGCCGAGACCTACAAGACCCAGGTATTCAAGATCCTTGATCCGGCGAAAACCGAGGTGGCCTTCAACTCCACCTGGATGGACCAGATGGGGCCAGCTGACTTCATCCGCCTGACCTCACAGTACACCGTAGCGCGCATGCTCGAGCGTGATGACTTCAGCAAGCGCTACTCGACCAATCAGCCTATTGCCATCCACGAGTTCCTCTATCCGCTGGTGCAGGGCTATGACTCGGTCGCCTTGCGCGCGGATGTCGAGCTGGGCGGTACCGATCAGAAGTTCAATCTGCTGATGGGGCGTGAGTTGCAGCGCTCCTATGGGCAATCGTCGCAGTGCATCGTCACCATGCCGTTGCTCGAAGGCCTGGATGGTGTGAAGAAGATGTCCAAGTCATTGGGTAACTACATAGGCATCCAGGAAGCGCCAGGAGTTATGTACAACAAGCTGGTCTCAATGCCGGATGCCTTGATGTGGCGTTATTTCGAATTGCTCAGCTTCCGTTCCATGGAGGAGATTGAGCAGTTCAAGCGTGATGTCGAGGGGGGGGCTAATCCGCGTGACATCAAGATCAAGCTGGCAGAGGAGATAGTGGCGCGCTTCCATGGTGAAGAGGCTGCGCTCAATGCTCATCGCTCGGCAGGCAATCGCATGAAAGAAGGCGAGCTGCCGGAGGATCTGCCGGAGATTGAGGTGTTGTCTGGCGAGGACATGCCGATTGCGGCGCTACTGAACAAGGCAGGCCTGGTAAAGAATGCCGCGATGGCGCGTGATCTGCTCGGCTCCGGTAGCGTGCGCGTGGATGGTGAGGTGGTGGATCGCTCCTTTATATACAGGCTTGGGGCTGTCCATGTTTGCCAGGCGGGCAAGAAGGCGTTTGCGCGCATTATGCTGAAATCCGAGTAAAGCCGAAAAATAAGCGTTGACCAAAAGTTTTTGGTGCCTATAATGCGCACCTCTTACGGCGCAGCAGCCCTTTAAAACTTCTTCTAAAACAAGAAGTTAGATTGAAAAGAAGGGTTGCAAAGCAGCGAAAGCTGCGTAGAATGCGTCGGGCTGGCAGGGTGGCGGTTTTGTCCTGGTGGTGCTTCGGTCGGGTTGATCGAAAGCGGTAAAAGAGGTGGTTGACAGCGGTTTGAAACGCTGTAGAATTCGCCTCCCGCTGACGAGAAGCTAGAAGTTGATCGAAGGCGCAAGTGGTTGAGATTGAAAAGAAATTTTCGAAATCACTTGACGGAGAATG
>DASUOY010000077.1:0-6412 GCA_036276395.1 Pseudomonas sp. | reverse complement strand
GAGGCGATCTGCGGGTTGAGAGCATTGAGAACGATCACTTGGTCGGCGAGGAAGCGGTAGCCGCTGCCATCGGCCTGGTGGAAGCCGAGCAGGTTCTGCCCGGCAAAGGCACCGATCAGGGCGCGCACCTTGTTCGGGTTCTTCAGGGTAAAGGCCGGATGCTGCATCAACTGCTCGACCCGCGCTAACGCACCGGGCAAGGCACAGGCCGCCTGCACGCTGAACCACTGGTCCATGACCAGCGGGTTGTCCTTGAAGAAGTCGGCGAAGCTGGCCAGGGCGGCGGCCTTCTCGGCTTCGAACGGCGAATTGACCAGCACCGCCAGGGCGGTCAGGCGCTCGGTCATATTGTCGGCGTTCTCGAACTGCTCCAGACAGGCCGCCAACACCTCGGCCTTACCGCTAAGCATCAGGTAGGACAGCGCGATGTTCTGCAGGCTGCGCCGGGCGAAGTGCTCGGCCTCGGCGATATAGGCAGTGCCACGGGAAAGCTCGCGGTTGGCCTGATAACGCGTCCATAGCAGATCGAACAGTGCCGCCGACAGTTGCTGGCGAGCAAACTCGCGGGCCGCGTGGATGGCCTCGACATCGGCCACTTCGCTGATTTCGGTCAGATAGGCCTCACCCGGCAGCGAAAGCATTTCGGCGACCATGGCCTGATCCAGTTGTTCATTGGCCAATACACTGCGCAGGGCCGTAACCAGGCGCTGGTCGAGCACCAGGGACTCGCCGCGCTGATGCTGGCCGATCAACTCCTGCAGCACCTGCACCGACAGCTGCTGTCCGGCCTCCCAGCGGTTGAAGCCATCGCTGTCATGCTGCATCAGGAACATCAGTTGATCGCGGCTGTAGGGGAAGCTCAGCTTGACCGGCGCGGAGAAGCCGCGCAGCAGCGATGGCAGCGGCTGCTCGGCGATATCGACAAAGGTCAGCACCTGCTCGGCCTGGACGATGGCGAATACTCGCGAAGCCGCGCCGGCCTGCGCTTCACCCTGCAGACGCAGTGGCAGGGCCTGGCCCTGGGCACCGATCAGGCCCAGCTCCACGGGAATCACGAAGGGCAGCTTCTCGCTTTGCCCAGGCGATGGCGGGCAGCTTTGCTGGAAGCTCAGGCTGTAAGTCTTGGCCGCGGCGTCATAGTGCTCGCTGACCGTCAGGCGCGGCGTGCCGGCCTGGCTGTACCAGCGCTTGAACTGGGCGAGATCGATGCCGTTGGCCTCTTCCATCGCGCGGATAAAGTCGTCGCAGGTCACCGCCTGGCCGTCGTGGCGGGCGAAGTACAGATCACTGCCCTTGCGGAATCCCTCGGCGCCGACCAGGGTGCGGATCATGCGCACCACTTCCGACCCCTTTTCGTAGACGGTCAGGGTGTAGAAGTTGGAAATTTCCATAAAGGCGTCCGGGCGCACCGGGTGGGCCATGGGGCCGGCGTCTTCGGCGAACTGGTGGGTACGCAGGTAGGCCACGTCCTCGATGCGCTTGACCGTCCGCGAATGCATATCGGCACTGAACTCGGCATCGCGGAATACGGTAAAGCCCTCCTTGAGCGACAGCTGGAACCAGTCGCGGCAGGTCACCCGGTTACCCGACCAGTTGTGGAAGTACTCGTGGGCCACCACTGCCTCGACCCGCTGGTGGGCGGCGTCGGTGGCGGTTTCGGCGCGGGCCAGCACGCAGCTGGAGTTGAAGATATTCAGGCCCTTGTTTTCCATGGCGCCCATATTGAAGTCGTTGACCGCGACGATCATAAAGATGTCCAGGTCGTACTCGCGGCCGTACACCTCTTCGTCCCACTTCATGGATTTCTTCAGACTGTCCATGGCGTGCTGGCATTTGTCGATATTCTCCGGCTCGACATAGATGCGCAGCGCAACGATGCGGTTGCTCATGGTGGTAAAGCTGTCCTCCACACACCAGAGATCACCGGCAACCAGGGCGAACAGATAGGCCGGCTTCATAAAGGGGTCTTCCCAGGTCGCCCAGTGACGACCGCCTTCCTCACTGCCGCTGGCAATCGGATTGCCGTTGGACAGCAGCACCGGGTAGCTGTGCTGTTCGGCGCTCAGGGTGGTGGTGAACTTGCTCATCACGTCCGGGCGGTCGAGGTAATAGGTAATCTTGCGAAAACCCTCGGCCTCGCACTGGGTGCAGAACATGCCGCCGGACTTGTACAGGCCTTCCAGGGCGGTGTTGCTTTGCGGGTGGATACGCACGCTGCTGTCGATCACAAAGCTGGCTGCGGTTGGCTGCAGGGTCAGATGGCTGTCGCTCAGCTGGTACTCGGCGGCACTCAGCTCACGGTCATTCAGCTTGAGCTCCAGCAGCTCAAGCTGCTGACCGTCCAGCACCAGCGGCGGCAAGCCGGAGCCTGCGGCCGGATTACGGCGCATCACCAGTTGCGCGTGCACCAGGCTGTGGTCCTCGAACAACTCGAAGGTCAGGTGAGTTTCATCGATCAGATAATCCGGAACCTGGTAATCCTTGAGGTAGATCATCTTCGGCTGTTCGGTGCGCATGGCTTGTGGCCCTATGTCTGCGGCGCTGGCGCGCCGGGCGAATAAGTGGTGTCAGGCGGCCAGTTGATGAATGGCCAGCTGGTACGCGGTGTATTTGCGGATATTGATCACGCCGGTGTCGAACATCAGGTACTGACCCTTGATACCGAGCAAGGTGCCTTCGGCCAGCGGGTTCTTGTCCAGGTTGAAACTGTTGATCTTGGCCGGGTAGGCGTCAATCGGGTAGGCGATCTGCACCACCGCCTGCTCGCTCAAGGGCTGGATGGCCTGGATGCCGAAGCGCTGCTGCAACTCGGTCAGGCCGGCCGCGCAGCTGTCGAACAGCTGCTCACGCACCGCCAGCAGATCCACCGGCGTGGCGTCGCCTTTAAGCAGCGCGCGCCAATTGGTTTTATCGGCTACCTGGCTACGCAGCAGGTCTTCGACGAAGCCGGACTGCTGACGGGTCGCCACCCGCAAAATCGGCAGGGCCTGGGTCGCGCCCTGGTCGATCCAGCGCGTGGGAATCTGGCTGGCGCGGGTGATGCCGACTTTCACGCCGCTGGAATTGGCCAGGTAGACCACATGATCGGTCATGCAGAACTGCTCGCCCCAGCTCGGCTCGCGGCAAGTGCCTGCCTCATAGTGGCAACGCTCCGGGCTCATGATGCAGATATCACACTGCGCCAGCTTCTGCATGCAGGGGTAGCAATAACCCTGGCTGTAGCTGCTCTTGGTCTTGCGCCCGCAATGGCTACAGTGGATGGCGCCCAGATACTCCAGGCGCAGGCTCTTGCCGATCAGCGGGTTGACCGCCAGCAGCTCATCGCCCAGACGAAAACTGTATTGCACCGGCGCATCCAGCTGCACCGCCATTTTGTTCAGGGCACCACGGGCCAGCTCGATCATCAGTGCAGGGTATCCGAGGACTTGAACAGCAGATTGGGCACCGGCTCGGACTTGGAGCTGCATTCCTGCGGGCCCATATAACCGATGCGCTGTTCTTCCGGCAGATTCTGGATTTCCCAGGCGATCAAGGCCTGCAGGGTCAGCTCCTTCTGCTCCTGGGTCAGCTTGCGGCCATCGGGCCATTTGCCGATTTCCACGGCCAGCTTGAGGCTCTGATAGATCTCAGGGGTGATATTTTCAATGGCTTGGCGAAAGGACGACATGGGCGCCTCCAAATACAAAGTGGCAGTTTATCAGGCTGTTAACCGCGCTGGCGCGCCAATGCACCACCAACCAGACCGCTCAGGCAGCCGGCCAGCAGACCACCAACGTGGGCGGCATTGGCGATGGCGCCGAACTGCAGCAGTTCGAAGATGCCGGTCATGCAGATCAGCAGCCAGGCCAGCATCATCACCAGAACGCCCGGCGGCAGGCGATAGGCGGCATTGGGCGCCAGCCGCTGGTACAGCCAGCAGTGCCCGAGCAAGCCATAGAGCACCCCGGACAGGCCGCCAAACAGCGAAGGCCCGCCCCACAGGTATTGGGCGAAATTGGCCGCCAGGCTGAACAGCAAGGTCAGCCCAAGTAGCATCAGGGCACCCTGGCGCGCCTCGATCCGCCGCCCCAGCTCCCAGTACCACAGGCTGTTCATGGCCAGATGCAACCAGCCGAAATGCAGCAGCATGGGCGTCAGCACGCGCCACCACTGGCCGCTGTCCAGGGTTTCGGACAGGTAGCCGAAATAGATGTAATCGCCCTGGATGCGAAAATCGACAAAGCTCAACCAGTGGATAGTCGTGAAATTCTCGCCGGCCCCGGTGATGGCGAAGACCACCAAGGTCAGGGCCAGCAGGGCTGCGGTCAAGGGGCTGTTCTTGAGTTGCTGAACCAGGCCGGGGCCCGACTCTTTGGGCAAACCGAGCGGCTGTTCAACCCGCACCGCCGCATCGCCCTGGGGGTAGCGCGCATACAGCTCACGCACCTGTTCGGCCAGTTGCTCGCCCGGCACCCAGAGCACCTGCTCGCCCGCCTCTTCCGCGACCCGGTGCGGCACCTGCAGACGCTGTAGCAAGGCGACGAAGCCGCTGAGGTCGACCTGCCCCGGCAGGCGCATGGCGGCTACCGCATTCATGGCAGCACCTCGACCCAGACAAACTTGTGCGGGTCCAGGCGGCTTTCCTGATCGAGGCGGTAGGCCACCAGCTTGCCATTCAACACCGCGCTGTAATCCAGGCAGGCCAGGTTGGGCCGGATCGGCGCGGGCTTGCCACTGCGCCAGTAGTGGCCGACGAACAGCAGCGGTTCATCGGCACCGTACTTCAACAGCTCGGTCTTCTGCATTTCCGTCAAGGGCATCTGCGCCGCCAGCTCCGGCAAGGCGTCGGGCTGGAAGACGATATCGCCGTAGGTCTGCGGGTCCTCCTCCCAGAACTTGGTGCGAAAGTGCGAGCGGGTAAAACCGTCATCGCTGGTCAGGGTCATACCATGGGGCAGACGCATATCGGTGCCACGCAGCAGGCGATCGAGCACGGTATTGGCAAAGCTGCCGGGCAGCGCCGAAGCCTGGAGAAAATGCTCATCGATACAGCCGTCAGCGAATAGGCCGCGCAGCGGCTCGATCAGCCCGGCATCCCAGCAGGCATGCACCACACGAAAATGCCCGGCATCGATAAATAGCGGCAACTCATAGAACCAGCCGAGAAACTCGCGCCACTCCGCCGGGTAGGCCTCGAACTGCTGCAGGGTTTCCTTGATCAGCCGGGCATGCCGTGGCGTGTGCTCGCGCACGAACTGCCGGCCACTGCCGGGAGCTGCCGGCGTACTCCAGCCCAGGGCGTTGAATTCGTGGTTACCCATGATGCACAGCGCCTGACCGGCGGCGACCATATCGCGCACCAGATGCAGGGCCTCGCGGATGCGCGGGCCACGGTCGACCAGATCACCGAGAAAAATCGCCATCCGCCGCGGATGACGCCAGACACCCTGCTGCACGCTATAGCCCAGGCTATCGAGCAAGCGCCCCAGGGTATTGGCGCAGCCATGGATATCGCCAATCAGGTCATAGCCGCGGGCGGGATCCAGGTGCATCAGTCACCCCCGCCACCGAGCCGGCTACCCCAGCCCAACTTGGTCCGGCAGACTTCGTAGTAGTTGTGATCCAGCGGATGGATCAAATGCAGCTTCTGCGGCTTCTTGGACACTGTGACGGTGTCGCCGGGGGCGCAGGTGAAGTGGTTCTGGCCGTCACAGGAGACCTGCGGATAAAGCTGCAGGTCCTTGGATACGACTATCTTCAACTCGCTATTGCCGTCCACCACGATCGGCCGGCTGGACAGCGTGTGCGGGTACATCGGCACTATGACGATGGCGTCCAGCTTGGGGTGCATGATCGGCCCGCCGGCGGACAGCGCATAAGCGGTGGAACCGGTCGGGGTGGCGACGATCAGGCCGTCGGCCTTCTGGCTGCAGACGAACTGGCCGTCGATATACAGCTCGAACTCGATCATCCGGTTCGACTTGCCGGGGTGCAGCACCACATCATTCAAGGCATCGCCCTGGCCAATGGCTTCGCCATGCCGGCGCACCTCGGCCTCGAGCAGAAAGCGGTTTTCGGTCAGGTACTGGCCTTCCAGCACCTGGGCGACCTTGAGTTCCAGCTCGCCAGGGCGGATATCGGTGAGAAAACCCAGGCTGCCGCGGTTGATGCCCAGTACCGGAACCTTGTGCCGGGCCAGCGCGCGGGCCGCGCCGAGCATGCTGCCGTCGCCGCCGACCACTATCACCAGGTCGCAGACCTCGCCGAGAATTTTCCGCGTCGAAGTCTGCAGGCCGTGGCCTGGCAGCACCTCGGCGATGGTGTCCTCAAGGATCACGTGCAGATGGCGGTCGAGCAGAAACCTTTTCAGTCGGCGAATGGTGTCGAGCACCTGGGTACTGCCCAGTCGACCGATGATGCCGATATTACGAAA
>DASUOY010000076.1:0-6613 GCA_036276395.1 Pseudomonas sp. | reverse complement strand
GCACCCAAACGAATCCGCACGGCGCCGTGCTCGACCGTGTCGTATAGCCGCGCATCCAGCAACCGGTAGCGTTCGACAACCTCGGCATGAGGATGGCCGAAGGCATTGTGCGCGCCACGAGAAACCAACGCGACTGTAGGTCTGACCTGCGCCAGCAAAGCAGACGAGGATGAACCGCGGCTGCCATGGTGTGGCGCGAGCAACCACTGTGCCGGCATTTCCAGACCACTGTCGAGCAGCGCCCGCTCGGCCCTGCTGTCGATATCGCCAGTCAGCAACATGCGCTCGCCATTGGCTTCGATCCGCAGCACGCAGGACGCCTGATTGCCATCGGTTGCGGCCGCCCAGCGCCAGGTGCTGAATTTCACACCATCCCACTGCCAGTGCTGCCCACTGACGCAGGCTTCGGCCTGTAATAAAGGTGCGAGCTTATCCGGCTCACCACTGAGTACCTGCCTGACCGCTAAACCACGCTTGATGGCTGCGACGCCACCGGCATGATCATTGTCGGCATGGCTGACCAGCAGCAGGTCGAGCCCGCGCACATCCAGGGCGCGCAAGGACGGCAACACCACCCGCTCACCGGTATCGAAATCACCAAAACGCGGCCCTGCGTCGTACAACAACGCGTGCTGGCGGGTACGTACCAAGAGCGCCAGGCCCTGCCCCACATCCAGCATCCACACCTCGGCCCGGCCATGCTCGGGCCGCTGCTGCGCAGTAAACAGCAACGGCAGCAGCAATAGCACGCCCAGGCTGCGCAGCGGCAATGCTGCCGGCAATAGCAACACCAGCGCGCCGAGCGCCACCAGCAGCCAGGCCCATAACGGCAGCGTGCTGGGCAACCAGGCCGGCAGCCACAGGGCCAATTGCGCGAGCAGGCTAAACAGCAGATCAAGCGCCGCCCCGGCCAGCCACAACAGGCCAGCGCCCAGCCAGGGCACCGGCAGCAATAAGGTGCCGAGCAAAGCCAGCGGTACCACCAGCAGGCCGACCACAGGCACCGCCAGTAGATTGGCCAGAGGCCCGCTGGCACTGACCGGCAAACCCAGCGCCAACAACAGCGGCAGCAAGCCAATGGCCATTGCCCACTGCGCCCGCGTCAAGGTGCGCCACCAAGGCCAGGCGCCCAGACGCCCGCTAAAGATCAGTATCAACAAGGCCACGGCAGCAAAGGACAACCAGAATCCCGCCTGCAAACTGGCCAGCGGTTCCAGCAGCAAGACTGCCACCAGCGCCAGCAACAGGGGCAACCACACGCCCAGATGGCGAAAACGCCAGCGCCAGAGCAGCACCAGCCCCACCATTACACAGGCGCGCTGCACCGGCACCGCAAAACCTGCCAGCAGGCCGTAGGCCAGCGCACCACTGAAGGCCAGCACGCAGGCACAGGGTAACCAGGGCCAGGTACGCGGCCAGAATCCCAGGCGTGCCAACCCCGCGACCAGGCCATACAAGAATGTCGCCAAAAGGCCGATATGTTGCCCGGAGATGACCATCAGATGGACAGTGCCGGTGTTCTGCAACACCTGCCAGTCGGCCGTCGACAATCCCGATCCGTCACCCAGTACCAGTGCGGCCAATGCCCCTTCGCGCCCATGCGCCGGAGTCGCAAGCAGGCGCTGGCGCAGACGATCACGCCATGCTCCCAGGCCTTCCGCAGGCTGCACCCGTTCGCCACTCTTTACCGTACCGGTGGCGCCAATGCGCTGCGCCGACAGCCAGGCTTCGTAATCGAAAGTTTGTGGATTGACCAAACCATGGGGGCGTTTCAGGCGTACCGCCAGCCGCCAGGTTTCCCCAGCACGCACAGGGGGCGCGTTGTACCAGGCCAGACGTATGCGGGGCGGCAATTCGGCGCGGCGCGAACTGGCCTGCTGCAACTGGAAACGCACCACACCCTCGCCAACCTCGGGCAACCCCGTCACCCGGCCTTGCAGCCATAGAGTGCGGCCATCCAGATCTACGGCCAGGCGCTCATCCAGTGCCCATTGCGCCGACACACAGGCCCAACTGAAACCCAGCAGAAACAGCGCCAGGGGATAACTGCGAAACAGCAGAAGCGGCACAGCCACAACCGCCAACAGAGCAACCAGCCAGATCGGCGGCAAGGCCGGCAGAAAGCGCAATGCCAGCAGGCCTGCCGCCAGCGCCACAATCCCTATGCGCATAGACTCGCTCCCTGATCCGCCTGCGACGGCTAACCTTGCTAGCAGCTTTCACTTATTTGCTGTGACAAAGTCAGAAAGCAGGCTGCCATTAAACTGTGCATAATACCGGCGCTTTTTCCTCGCCCGAGAGCCCCATGCCGCGTCGTTTCTTCAAGCGCTACATGCCCCACCCAGAGCGCATCAAGGGCAATAAATCCCTGCGCTTTCTAGGCGCCTTGATCCACGACCCCAATCTCTGGCACCTCAATCGTCGCTCGGTCTCAAGAGCCATGGCCATCGGCCTGTTCTGGGCGATGATCCCCATGCCCATGCAAATGTTAGCAGCCGCATTCGTCGCCATTCCGTTGCGGGCCAACTTGCCCATTTCAGTGGGCCTGGTCTGGCTGACCAACCCTATCACCATGCCGCCGGTGTTCTACTGCAGCTACAAGTTCGGCGCCTGGCTGATCAATACGCCGGCTCTGCAAATGCCCGAGCAGATTACCCTGAGCTGGATCGGCCAGGTGCTGCAGACCCATTGGCAACCCCTGTACCTGGGCTCGCTGGTATTGGGCCTGCTGTTTGCCGGCATTGCCTACTTCGCCACCAACGCGTACTGGCACTGGTGGGTCAAACGCAGCTGGCACAAGCGCCAGGAGAAACGCCGCAAGCGCGACCTGCACAGCTAGAAAGCAGAAAGCCGTTACGAGTAACGGCTTTTTTGTTTCAGCTAATGGATACACCCGCGCTTATTCGTAACGCAGCGCCTCGGCGGGCTGAATCTGCGCCGCTCGCCAGGACGGGTAAAGGGTAGCCAGAAAGCTCAGGCTGAATGCCGCGCCGCAGATCAGCAGCACGTCGGAGAGCAACAACTCGGATGGCACGTTGCTGATGAAGTAGACATCCGAGCTCATTACCTGCTGGCCGCTCAGGCGCTCGATCCAGGCCACCAACTGGCTGACGTTGAGTGCGGCGAGAATACCCAGCGCAGCGCCGATCAGCGTGCCGATCACGCCAATCACAGTGCCCTGCACCATAAATATGCCCATGATCTGCCGCGGCGTCGCGCCCAGGGTACGCAGGATGGCGATATCCGCGCCCTTGTCGGCCACCACCATGATCAGGGTGGCGATGATATTGAAGGCCGCCACCGCCACTATCAGCAGCAACAACAGGCCGATCATGGTCTTTTCCATCTTCATCGCGCTGAACAGGCTGCCCTGGGTCAGGGTCCAGTCACTGGCCTTGTAGCCCTCGCCCAGCCCGGCGGCAATGCTCGCTGCCACCTGCGGCGCCTGATACAGGTCCTGCAACTTCAAGCGCACGCTCTGCACCTGGCCGGGCTGCATGCGCTGGATATGCGCGGCATCGGCGACATGGATCAGCGCCAGGGAGCTGTCCAGCTCGGCGCCGACCTTGAACACCCCAACCACATTCAGGCGCTGCATGCGCGGGCTGATCCCGCCCGGCACGCTGCTCAGCTCCGGCACTATCAAGGCCAGCTTGTCGCCCACCTGCAGGCGGAAGCGCCGCGCGGTGATCTCACCGATCACCACGCCGAACTCGCCCTCGCGCAGATCGCTCAAACGGCCCTGCTGCATATGCTGGTCGATGATCGACACCTGCGGTTCCAGCGCCGGATCAACACCCTGCAATTGAATCGGCTGCATCGCCCCGCGGAACGACAGCATGCCCTCCAGTTCGGCAAAAGGCACCGCCGCGAGCACCTGGGGATGCTGACGCGCCGCAGCGGCGACCTGCTGCCAATCATCCAGCGGCTGCGCCCCGGCGATACTGGCATGCGGCACCATGCCGAGGATGCGCGTGCTCATTTCCTTCTGGAATCCGTTCATCACCGAGAGCACCACGATCATGGCCAAAACGCCCAGGGCTAGGCCGATCATCGAGGTCATCGAGATAAAGGAGATAAAGTGGTTACGCCGCTTGGCCCCGGTATAGCGGATACCGATAAAGATACTCAGCGGACGAAACATCAGACGGCCACCAGCTTGCCGTCTTCCAGACGCAGGATGCGGTCCATCTGCTGGGCCAGGGCCATGTCGTGGGTCACCACCAGGAACGCCGTTTGCGACGAGCTGCTCAGCTCCTTCATCAGGTCCTGAATGCCCTGGGCGGTGTGATGATCGAGGTTACCGGTGGGCTCATCGAGCAGCACCAGGCCAGGCTGATTGACCAAGGCACGGGCAATCGCCACGCGCTGGCGCTCGCCGCCGGACAATTCTGAAGGCTTGTGCGCCAGGCGATGGCCCAGGCCAACCCGCTCCAGCAGTGCGGTGGCACGCTGACGCGCCTCGCTGATCGGCAGGCGGCCAATCAGCAAGGGCATGCAGACGTTCTCCAGGGCGGTGAATTCCGGCAACAGGTGATGGAACTGATAAACGAAGCCCAGCGAGCGGTTGCGCAGCAGGCCGCGCTGTTTTTCATTGAGCGCCGACAGTTCTTCACCGGCCAGCCACACACTGCCGGTGCTCGGCGTATCCAGGCCGCCGAGCATATTCAGCAGGGTGCTCTTGCCCGAGCCGGAACTGCCGACAATCGCCACGCGCTCGCCGGGGTGCAGTTCCAGCTGCAAACCTTCCAGCACCACCACAGATTGCGGGCCCTCGTCGTAGCTCTTGCCGAGGTTGCGACAACTCAACACTGCACGTTCTTGCATAGCCGGATCACTCATAACGCAAAGCCTCCGCGGGCTGGGTACGGGCCGCGCGCCAGGCCGGATAAAGGGTGGCGAAAAAACTCAGGAGCAAGGCCGCGCCGCATACCAGCAGCACGTCTTGCAGCATCAACTGCGAAGGCAGGTAATCGATAAAGTACACATCGGCATTGAGGAACTTGATCCCCAGCAGCCCTTCCAGCGCGGCAATCGCACTGCTGATATTCAGCGCGGCGAGGCAGCCCAGTACCGCGCCAATGGCGGTGCCGAACACCCCGATCACCGTGCCCTGAACCATAAAGATCGCCATGATCTGCCCAGGCGTCGCGCCCAGGGTGCGCAGGATGGCGATATCGCCCTTCTTGTCGGTCACCACCATGACCAGGGTGGAGATGATATTGAACGCCGCCACCGCCACGATCAGTAGCAGCAGCAGGCCGATCATGGCCTTCTCCATGCGGATCGCCTGGTACAGGTTGCCGTGGGTACGGGTCCAGTCGCGGGCATAGTAGTCGCCCTCGCCCAGGGTTTGCGCCAAAGCCCAGGCGGTGCGCGGTGCCTCGAACAGATCGGCGAACTTCAGGCGGATGCCCTGCACCTGATCGGCCTTCCAACGCTGCAAACGGGCCAGATCCTGCACATGAGTCAGGGCCAGGTGACCATCAATCTCGCCGGCGCCGACATGGAAGATGCCGACCACGGTAAAGCGCTTGAGGCGTGGAAACATGCCCGCAGGGGTAACCGTCACTTCGGGGGCGACAAAGGTGATCTTGTCGCCCAGGCCCACGCCGAGCTTGGCCGCAGCCTTGTCACCCAACACCATGCCGAACTCGCCGGGCTTGAGATCCGCCAGGCGGCCTTGCTGAAAGAAATTGCCGATGATGGAAACCTTGTCTTCCTCGACAGGGTCAACCGCATTGATCAGCACCTTCTGCACCCGGCCGTTATGGCTAAGCAGCCCCTGCATCTGGCTGAACGGTGCGGCCGCCAGGACCTGCGGGTTGCTTTGTGCCTGTGCGGCCAGGCGGCGCCAGTCATTGATCGGCGTGGCGCTCTCGACTGTGGCGTGCGGCACCATGCCGAGCACACGGGTGCGCATCTCATGGTCGAAACCATTCATCACCGACAGCACCAGAATCATCACCAGCACGCCAAGTGCCAGCCCGATCATCGAGGTCAGGGAAATAAAGGAAACGAAGTGATTGCGACGTTTGGCCCGCGTGTAGCGCGTGCCAATAAATACGAACAGAGGTCTGAACATGTCGGGGCTGATTCGAGGGAAAAAGAAACGTCCTTGTGGCGGGGCTTGGCGAGCAGCTTTACACTCAGACCACTACTGCTGCCATGGGTTCGCCATGTCGACTCACGATGAAGATGATCGCCGCGAATACTATCGTATCGACGATACGATCGCACTGGAATTCACCCTGCTGTCCGGTGCCGAAGCCCTGGCCAGCGACGAACTCCATGACAGCTCGCCGCTGTTCAATCTGCTCAGTGACCTGCACCTGATGGACTTCGAGTCGCAGCATCTGCTGCGGCATATCAGCGAGCGCGACCGCACCCTGGCCAACTACTTCAAGGTGATGAACAAGCGCATCGACCTGCTCGGCCAGGCCGTGGCCCAGAGCCTGCTGCGCGACATCGGCGCACCGCGCAGAGTCAGCCTGTCCGAGGGCGGCGTCAGCTTCAACAACCCCCAGCCGGTGGCCACTGGCGCCCACCTGGCGGTCAAGATGGTGCTGATGCCACAAGCCCTGGGCTTGCTGCTGCGGGCCAAGGTGGTGCA
>DASUOY010000075.1:0-2404 GCA_036276395.1 Pseudomonas sp. | reverse complement strand
AAGAGAACCTGCCGCGGATCTTCGACCCCTTCTTCACCACCCGCCTGGGCCAGGGCGGCAGCGGCCTGGGCCTGAACATAGTGCACAACCTGGTCACTGGCGTGCTCGGCGGCAAGCTGGAGGTGGCCAGCCAGCTCGGCTGGGGCGTGCGCTTCGCCATCCGCCTGCCGCTCTGCGCGCCCAGTACCAGCACAGCACATCCCGATACGGCCAGCTAAAGAGCCGGTTTACCAGTAATTTTCCACCGCAACCTGCCCCGGCCGCCGGCTCAGGCTCAGCTGCAAGCCGCGCTGTTTCAACAGCGCGCGGGTGTCCTCGATCATCTGCGGGTTGCCGCACAGCATCAGCCGCGAATGCTCTGGGCTCAGGCTTAGCCCGGCGGCGCGCTCCAGCTCGCCATTGGCCAGCAGGCTGGTGATACGCCCGTGCAGGCAACCGGGGGCCTGCTCGCGGGTAACCAGCGGCAGGTAAACCAGCTTATCGGCAAACTCGGCCAGATGGGCCAACTGGCCAAGCCCCTGGATCAGCGGCTGATAGGCCAGCTCGCTGGCCGTACGCGCGCTATACACCAGCACGATGCGCTCGAAGCGCTGCCAGGCCTCGAAGTCCTGCAGGATCGACAGAAAGGGCGCCAGGCCAGTGCCGCTGGCCAGCAGCCAGAGATCGCGGCCGCCAGTGAAGCGCTCGAGGGTGAGAAAGCCGAAGGCCTGCCTATCCACCAGCAGGCTGTCGCCCACCTGGAGTCGGCTCAGCTCTGAGGTGAACTCGCCGCCGGGCACCACGATGGAGAAGAACTCGAGAAACTCGTCATGGGGCGCCGACACCATCGAATAGGCGCGCCACACCACGCTGCCATCGGCCTTGGCCACGCCCAGGCGGGCGAACTGCCCGGCGCGGAAACGGAAACCCGGATCGCGCGAACAGCGCAGGCTAAACAGCTTGGGCGACCAGACCTGGACAGCCGTCAGGCTTTGCCGGGTGAACTTGTCCGCGCTGACGGTCATACTTCACTCCCTCTGGTTTGTCGCACACCTAAAGAGTGTCGCGCAAAGCGCCACCCATAAACACCAGCAGTCCATATGCCTATATTCGCTACCGCCTTTGCCCAGCTCGACCTGATCCGCCAGCCCGACCAGCCGCACGAACCGCTGCAGGCCTTCGACGCCGCCGACGAGTACCTGCTCAACCAGCTGGCCGAACAGGGCCTGGCCGCAGACGCGCGCCTGTTGCTGCTCAACGACAGCTTCGGCGCCCTGGCCTGCAGCCTGGCCGGGCGCGTCCAGGTGACCAGCAGCGGCGACTCGCACCTGGGTTATCTGGGCTTGCGGGTCAATCTGGCGCGCAACCAACTGGCGGCGGACGCGGTGCAGTTTGTCCCGGCCAGCGCGCAGGCGCAGGGGCCGTTCGACCTGGTGCTGATTCGCGTGCCCAAGACCCTGGCGCTGCTGGAAGAACAGCTGATCCGCCTGCATGGCCAGCTCGCGCCCGGCGCCCGGGTGATAGCCGCGGCCATGGTCAAGCACCTGCCACGCGCCGCCGGCGATCTGCTGGAAAAATATATCGGTCCGGTGCAGGCCTCCCTGGCGGTAAAAAAAGCCCGCTTATTGTTCGCCACGCCGCAAGCCAAGCCGACTCCGGTATCGCCCTACCCCACGCGCTATCGCCTGGATAAGCCGGCCATCGAGCTGCTCAACCACGCCAATCTGTTCTGCCGTGAGGACCTGGATATCGGCACCCGCGCCTTTCTGCCGCACCTGCCCAAGCATTTGAGTCGCCTGCGCGTAGCGGACCTGGGCTGCGGCAACGGCGTGCTCGGCATCGCCTACGCCCTGGGCAGCCCCCAGGCCGAACTGTGCCTGGTGGATGAGTCCTATATGGCCGTGCAATCGGCCGAGGAAAACTGGCGCGCGGCCCTGGGCCAGCGCCCGGTGGAAATCCGCGCCGGCGATGGCCTGGCCGAGCAGGCGGCGGACTCCCTGGACCTGGTGCTGTGCAATCCGCCGTTCCACCAGCAGCAGGTGGTCGGCGACTTTCTCGCCTGGCGCATGTTCCAGCAGGCCCGCGCGGCCCTGGTGACCGGCGGCGAACTATGGATAGTCGGCAACCGCCACCTGGGCTACCACGCCAAGCTCAAACGCCTGTTCCGCGGCGTCGAACAGGTGGCGGCCACGCCTAAGTTTGTGGTGCTTAAGGCGATCAAATAGGTGATTCCGTAGGGCCCTATAGCCTTACGGCGTGCCCATCCCCGCCGCCTGCATAAACAGGCGCAGCAGATAGGACACCGCGCCCAGGGCCAGCACGCTGCCGGCCCAGATCGTTACCAGCCAGCCGAAGCGTTGCCACAACGGCTTTTTCTCGCCTGAATCGGCCATAGTGCGCACCTCAGTGGTAGCCATCTTCTTCC
>DASUOY010000074.1:0-2069 GCA_036276395.1 Pseudomonas sp. | reverse complement strand
GCCAGAAGCCGCTGGCGATATTTAGCGCCGCCGGCAAACCCACCGGCAGCACGGCGAGAAACAGCAGCGCGCTCAGACGTTCCATCCGTGCACCGAAGGCGCGGCCAATCAGATGCGGCGCGCCGCCGGCGTGGGGGAAGTGGCGGCCCAGCTGGGCAAAGGTAAAGGCTACCGGCAGCACCAGGGCAATCAACAGCATCCAGGCCCATAAAGACGCCTCACCGGCAGCGGTGGCAGCCAGCGCCGGGATCACGAAAATCCCGGTGCCCAGCAGCGAGGTACTTAGCAGGCCAATCCCTTGCAGCAGGCCCAATTCCTGGTTCAGACGGCTCATGTTGTATGCTCTGGCGTTTTGCCGGATATGGTAGGGCGCGGCCCTGCAAAACACCGCCGTAGAAGCGTCGGCGTTACCCGGCAAAGTGACGGAATTGGCCGTCAAACTGCTTTTTACCTGAGAGTTGCCGTGGACAAGTTCGATCAGCAGATACTCGCCCTGTTACGCGCCGATGCGCGCTTACCCGTTAGCCAGATCGCCCGCGAGGTCAATCTGTCGCGCTCGGCGGTCAGTGAGCGGATTCGTCAGCTAGAACACAGCGGCGTAATCAGCGGCTATCACGCCCAAGTGGCGCTGCCGGGCGCTGCTGGGATCAAGGCCTATCTGGAACTGTTCTATCAGGGCGGGCGCTGCGAACACTATGTCGAGCTGATGCGCGTGTTCCCGGAAGTGCGCCGCTGCAGTGGCATCAGCGGCGAAACCGATATGCTGGTGTCCATCGAGGCTGCGTCCATGCAGCGCCTGAGCGAGATTCGCGGCGAGATCGAAAACTTCCCCGGTATGCAGAAAGTGAAGACCCATATGGTGGTCAAGGACTGGCAGTTTTGACTCAGCCCATGCGCATTCTGCACACCTCCGACTGGCACCTAGGCCAGCACTTTATGGGCAAGACTCGCCAGGCCGAGCATCAGGCGTTTTGCGCCTGGCTGATCGAGCAGGTGCGCGCACATGCGGCCGATGCCGTGCTGATCGCTGGCGATATCTTCGACACCGGCGCGCCGCCGAGCTACGCCCGCGAGCAGTACAACCGCTTTATCGTCGAACTGCGCGCAACCGGCTGCGAGTTGGTGGTGCTCGGCGGTAACCATGATTCGGTGGCCATGCTCGGTGAGAGCAAGACGCTGCTGGCGCAGCTCGGTACGCGGGTAATTCCCGGCGTCTGCGAGCAGCTGGAGGAACAACTGCTGGTGCTGCATAGGCGTGACGGCTCGCCTGGAGCGATTCTCTGTGGCATCCCCTTTATCCGCCCGCGCGATGTCTTGCTTAGTCAGGCTGGGCAGAGTGCCCAGGACAAGCAGCAGTCGCTGCAGCAGGCGATCCAGCAGCATTACCAGGGCCTCTATGCCCTGGCCGAGGCCAAGCGTGCCGAACTGGGCTGCGACCTGCCGATTATTGCCACTGGCCATCTCACCACCGTGGGTGCCAGCGCCAGCGACTCGGTGCGCGAAATCTATGTCGGCAGTCTGGAGGCCTTTCCCACCAGCGCCTTTCCGCCGGCGGCCTATATCGCTCTGGGGCATATCCATCGGCCGCAGAAGGTCGGCGGCCTGGAACATATCCGCTACTGCGGCTCGCCCATTGCGCTGAGCTTCGATGAAGCCAGGCAGCAGAAAGAAGTGCTGCTGGTGGAGCTGGATGGCAGCGCCTTGCGCCAAATTACCGCGCTGCCGGTGCCGCGTTTTCAGCCGCTGCTGTCGCTGCGTGGCTCGCTAAAAGAGCTGGAAGTGCAGATCAAACAAGCGGCGGAGCAGGGCACGGCCGAGCAGCCGGTATGGCTGGAAGTGCTGGTCGGCACCGACGATTATCTGAGCGACTTGCAGCTGCGTATCGCCGCCCTGTGCGAGGGTCTGCCGGTGGAGGTGCTGCGTATCCGCCGCGAGCGCGGCACGGCCAGCACCGGCTTGCAAGGCCAGGCCAAGGAAACCCTGGATGAGCTAAGCGTCGAGGATGTGTTCGCGCAACGGCTAAGCAGTGAAAGCCTGGACGATGCCGAGCAGCAACGCTTGTTGGGGCT
>DASUOY010000073.1:0-2841 GCA_036276395.1 Pseudomonas sp. | reverse complement strand
TGGTGGCCGGGCACGCCCGCCACGGGGCGATGGCCGCATCACCTCACTGAACCGCGATGAGCTGCCACGCCAGGAAGCGGCGGTGAAAAGCCCGCGAGACAAGCAGCCGGTGATAGTGCACAAGAGCTCACGCCTTGAGCGCTTCCCCACCCCCGAGCAACTCGACGAGCTGGCCAATGCCCGGCCACGGGGCGAGAAACCGGCCCTGCTGACGCGTAACCGCGAAGAGTCATAGTCCGCTAGCCGCAAACAAAAACGCCGCCCAATGGGCGGCGTTTTTGTTTGTGCAGGTCTAAACAGGCGGGTTATGTCCCGCCTGGCAGGCTTACTTGCGTACGCCTTCAACCGAGATGATCAGCTCGACGCTTTCCGAGGCTGGGCCCAGATCCTTGCTGATGTCGAAGTCTTTCAACTTCAGCGTGGTGCTGCCCTCGAAGCCGGCGCGGTAGCCGCCCCATGGGTCTTTGCCTTCGCCGATAAACTTGGCGGCGATCACCACCGGCTTGGTCACGCCGTTGAGGGTCAGGTCGCCGGTGATATCGGCAGTACCTTCGCCGGTGGACTTGACCGAGGTGGAGGCGAAGGTCGCGGTTGGGTGCTTGTCCACGTTGAGGAAGTCATCGCTGCGGATGTGCTTGTCGCGCTCGGCATGGTTGGTGTCGACGCTGGTGGTGTTCAGCGTGACGTTGACCTTGCTCTCCTGCGGCTTGGCGGCATCGAAGCTGAAGCTGCCGTCGAAGTCCTTGAAGGTGCCGTACAGCCAGCTGTAGCCCAGGTGGCTGATCTTGAAGTTGACGAAGGCGTGCTGGCCTTGTTTGTCGATGGCGTAATCGGCGGCCATGCTCTGGCCAGCGGCGAACAGGGCGCCACCGAGGGTCAGGGCAACCAGGGTTTTCTTCAACATCGCGATTCTCCTTGTGAGGTTGTGCAGTGGCGACATGGCTTATTCCAGGCCGCCGAAAACCTGCGCGATCAGCGCCCGAGCATGCGCAGCAGGGTGCGATCGCGATCGATAAAGTGGTGTTTGAGCGCGGCCAGGGCATGGATGGCCGAGAAAATCAGCAGCGCCCAGGCCAGGTATTTATGGATCAGCCCGGCGATATCTTCCTGATCGGGGATGCTGGTGATGCTTGCCGGCACTTCAAACAGGCCAAACACCTCGATGCCACGGCCTTCCGCGGTGGAAATCAGGTAGCCGGAAAGCATCAGCACGAACAGTCCCAGATAGAGAAAGGCATGGCCGAACTTGCTGCCCAGACGGGTCAGCCGGCCATGCTCGGGCAGGCTCGGCGGTGGCGGGCTGAGCCAGCGCCAGAGCAGGCGGCCCAGCATCACCGCGAACAGCAGCAAGCCCACGCCCTTGTGGATATCCGGCGCGCTCTTGTACCAGCTGCTGTAGTAGTCCAGCCCGACCATCCAGTAGCCCAGGCCAAACAAGGCAAAGAATGTCAGGGCGACCAGCCAATGCACAGCAATGCTGATCAATCCGTAGCGGTTGGAAGAGTTACGCCATTGCATCGAAAACGTTCCGAAAAAATTGCCTGGAGCAGTTTTTAACGTCGCATAGCGACGGCCCGGAGGGTGGCGGCCATGGAAGGCAGGCCATAAAAAGGCTAGAACCGCGAATCTGGCAAGACTAGCAACAAAGCTATCGATAAAAAGCGGAATTTTTCGCTTTGAAATATCGGGAAATACGATGCTTGCCCCGAGTCTCGCGCCAGCGCATTAGTCCGAGCGAGGGCGCACAAGTTCAGCGCAGTGGCCGCCGGACGTGTCGTCCATCCGCCGCGGCGCTTCTGATAGGCTTGGCGCAGTTGATTGCGAGCCGAGGGATGAGTAGAGCGATGAGCCTGAACGACCAGTGGATGCAGCGTGACCTGAAGGTGCTGTGGCACCCCTGCACCCAGATGAAAGACCACGAGCAGCTGCCGCTGGTGCCCATCAAACGCGGCGAAGGCGTGTGGCTGGAAGACTTCGACGGCAAGCGCTACCTCGACGCGGTCAGCTCCTGGTGGGTCAATGTGTTCGGCCACGCCAACCCGCGGATCAATCAGCGCATCAAGGATCAGGTCGACCAGCTGGAGCACGTGATCCTCGCCGGCTTCAGCCATCAGCCGGTGATCGAGTTGTCCGAGCGCCTGGTCAAGCTGACCCCGGCGGGCCTGGACCGGGTGTTCTACGCCGACAACGGCTCGTCCTGCATCGAAGTCGCGCTGAAGATGAGCTTTCACTACTGGCTCAACGTCGGCAAACCTGCGAAGAAGCGCTTTATCACCCTGTCCAACAGCTACCACGGCGAAACCATCGCGGCGATGTCGGTGGGCGACGTGGCACTGTTCACCGATACCTACAAGGCACTGCTGCTGGACACCATCAAGGTGCCCAGCCCGGACTGCTACCACCGCCCCGAGGGCATGAGCTGGGAAGCGCATTCGCGCGCCATGTTCGCCCATATGGAGCAGACCTTGGCCGAGCATGGCCATGAGGTGGCGGCGGTGATAGTCGAGCCGCTGATCCAGGGCGCCGGCGGTATGCGCATGTACCACCCGGTCTACCTCAAGCTGCTGCGCGAGGCCTGCGACCGCTACGGCGTGCACCTGATCCATGACGAGATCGCCGTGGGTTTCGGCCGCACTGGCACGATGTTCGCCTGCGAACAGGCCGGCATCCGCCCGGATTTCCTCTGCCTCTCGAAAGCGTTGACCGGCGGCTATCTGCCCCTGGCCGCCTGCCTGACCACCAACGAGGTGTACCAGGCGTTCTATGACGACTACTCGACCCTGCGCGCCTTCCTCCACTCGCACAGCTACACCGGCAACCCGCTGGCCTGCGCGGCGGCCC
>DASUOY010000072.1:0-2740 GCA_036276395.1 Pseudomonas sp. | reverse complement strand
TATGGCTCAGTTCGAGCACGCGGTCCACCAGCTTGTTGATGCCTGCGGCCGCTTCGCTGATCGACTGCGCCAGCATATAGGCCGGGGTGGTCACCAGTTTGTGCTGCGGATCTTCGATGATTTCGCTGACTTCGCACTCATGGTGCTGCGCGCCCATCTGCACCAGGGTGGCGGCGGTTTCATGGTCCGTGCCTATGGTGCAGATCACTCCGGGGCCGAAGATCTTCGCCGCCAGTGCCGGGGCAATGCAGATCAGGCCGAGCGGCTTGCCGGCCTTGACGAAGGCCTGGGCGGCCGTCAGCACGTCCGGCTGCACGCTGCAGTTGGCGCCGCTGATGGCGAAGTCGGAGAGGTTTTTCGCCACGCCGAAGCCGCCCGGCAGGATCAGCGCGTCGAAGTCGCCGACATGCAGCTCCTTGACGTCCTTGATCTGGCCGCGGGCGATGCGCGCCGACTCGACCAGCACATTGCGCGTCTCGTCCATCTCGTCGCCACTGTAGTGATCCACCACATGCAGCTGTGTCACGTTGGGGGCAAAGCACTGCACCTGGGCGCCGCGCTGGTCGAGGCGCAGCAGGGTGAGCACGCTTTCATGGATTTCCGCGCCGTCGTAGACACCACAGCCGGAAAGAATCACCGCGACTTTCTTGTTCATTCAATGCTCCTGATTAGCTGATTCGTGTCTGTTGCACTGGCCTGTCGGCTGTCGCCATATGCCGCCCCGCGTGGCATGCCGGGTCGCGAGGATGGCGGCTGGCCGGGCTAGGATTCTTTTAGCAATCCTAGCCTTACAACGAGCTGGCGACACTATGAATTACATCCTCTACGCCGTGCCTTTTTTCTTTCTGCTGATTGCCCTGGAGCTGCTGGCTGATCGCTGGCGCGGAGTCAGCACCTACCGTCTGGCCGATGCCATCAACAGCCTGAGCGCTGGCGTGCTGTCGACCACCAGCGGCCTGCTGACCAAGGTGGTCGGCCTGCTGAGCTATACCCTGGCCTGGCAACATCTGGCGCTGCTGGAGCTGTCTGCCGAGAGTGCCTGGGTCTGGGGCCTGGCCTTTGTCTTGTATGACTTCTGCTACTACTGGAACCACCGCCTGGGCCATGAGCGCAATGTATTGTGGGCCGCCCATTCGGTGCATCACCAGAGCGAGGATTACAACCTGTCCACCGCGCTACGGCAGACCAGCAGCGGCTTTCTGTTCGGCTGGATCTTCTATTTGCCGATGGCCCTGCTCGGGGTGCCGCCGCTGGTGTTCCTGACGGTGGCGGCGCTCAATCTGCTCTATCAGTTCTGGGTGCACACCCGGCATATCCCCAAGCTGGGCTGGCTGGAGTGGGTGTTTATCACGCCGTCCAACCACCGCGTGCACCATGCGCAGAACCCGGTCTATATGGATCGCAACTACGGCGGCGTATTTATCCTCTGGGACAGGCTGTTCGGCACCTTCCAGGAGGAGCTGGACGAGCATCCGGTGATCTTCGGGGTGACCACGCCGCTGGCCAGCTGGAACCCGCTGTGGGCCAATCTGCAGTTCTATGTGGCGCTGTGGCGCGATGCCGTGCGCGCCGAGTCCTGGTGGGACAAGCTGCGCATCTGGTTTATGCGCACCGGCTGGCGCCCGGCCGATGTGGCGGCCAAATACCCGCAGGCCAAGCCGGACCTGGGCCAGTTCGTCAAATTCGAGGTGCCGCTGGGTCTGGCGCAGAAGCGCTATGCGGCGTTGCAGTTCGTCGTCTATGTGCTGGGCGGCAGCCTGTTGTTGGGCGTGGGCGAAACGCTCGGCCTGGCGGCGCTGCTGCTGGGTCTTGCCTGGATGGCCTACGGCCTCTATGTGATAGGCGCCTGGCTGGAAAACCGCCCGTTCGCCAAGCGCCTGGAACTGCTGCGCCTGCTGCTCAACCTGCCGCTGGCCTGGTTGGCCATGCAGTTTGCCGGGTTGCCAATGTCGCCACTGTTCTGGGCGCTGCTGCTGGGTTACAGCCTGCTCAGCTTGCTGGCGCTACTCTGGGCGCCCCGCTCGGAAACGGCGGTCGCGGCATAACCCCTCTTCCTCGCGCGGCGCCGTTCTGGCGCCGCCTGCCTTGGCGGCGCGTATCCGCGCGCCTGGCCTGCCGCTATGCTTGAGCCTTGCGGCACGCAGTCGCAGCGCTGTGGTGCGCTGTCATACTTTGGTCATAATGTGCGCCTATAACTGTCACACTTGCCCGTCGATCCGGGCTCTGGAGCCTGTCGTGAGCTTTACCCCCGCCAATCGCCTGTTCCCCGCCACCCGCCTGCGGCGCAATCGTCGCGATGATTTCTCCCGGCGCCTGGTGCGTGAGCATCGTTTGAGCGTCGATGACCTGATTCTGCCGGTGTTCGTGCTTGAGGGGGAGAACCGTCGCGAAGCCGTGGCCTCCATGCCGGGTGTCGAGCGTCTGTCCATCGACCTGCTGCTCAAGGAAGCCGAGCACTGGGTGGCCCTGGGCATTCCGGCGCTGGCACTGTTCCCGGTGACGCCACTGGAGAAGAAATCCCTGCTCGCCGAAGAGGCCTGGAACCCGGACGGCATTGCCCAGCGCGCCATCCGTGCCCTGCGTGGCAAGTTCCCGGAGCTGGGGGTGATCAGCGATGTGGCGCTGGACCCCTTCACCACTCACGGCCAGGACGGCATCCTCGATGAGTCCGGCTATGTGCTGAACGACATCACCGTCGATGCGCTGGTCAAGCAGGCGCTGTCCCACGCCGCCGCCGGTG
>DASUOY010000071.1:0-2318 GCA_036276395.1 Pseudomonas sp. | reverse complement strand
CAGGACTTCACTGCGATCGGCATCGGCGACATGGCCGGCGACGTGTTCGGTAACGGCCTGCTGCTCTCGGAAAGCCTGCAGATGGTCGCGGCCTTCAACCATATGCACATCTTTATCGACCCCAATCCGGATGCGGCCAAGAGCTTTGTCGAGCGCAAGCGTCTGTTCGATCTGCCGCGCTCCAGCTGGGCCGATTACGACGCGGGGCTGATCTCCGAAGGCGGCGGCATCTTCCTGCGCAGCGCCAAGAGCATCGCCATCAGCCCGCAGATGAAGGAGCGCTTCGATATCAGCGCCGACAAGCTGGCCCCCACCGAGCTGCTCAATGCCTTGCTCAAGGCGCCGGTGGACCTGCTGTGGAACGGCGGTATCGGCACCTACGTGAAATCCAGCAAGGAAAGCCACGCCGACGTCGGCGACAAGGCCAACGACCTGCTGCGCGTGGATGGCCGCGAACTGCGCGCCAAGGTGGTGGGCGAGGGCGGCAACCTCGGCATGACCCAGTTGGGCCGCGTCGAGTACGGCCTCAATGGCGGGGCGAGCAACACCGACTTTATCGATAACGCCGGTGGCGTGGACTGCTCCGACCACGAGGTAAACATCAAGATCCTGCTCGGCGAGATCGTCGGCGCCGGCGATATGACCGGCAAGCAGCGCAACAAGCTGCTGGTGGAAATGACCGATGCGGTCGGCGGCCTGGTGCTGGGCAACAACTACAAGCAGACCCAGGCCCTGTCCCTGGCCGAGCGCCGGGCCCGGGAGCGGGTCGGCGAATACAAGCGCCTGATGTCGGCCCTGGAAGCGGCCGGCAAACTGGACCGCGCCCTGGAATTCCTGCCTACCGACGAGGAACTCAACGAGCGCGCCGCCAATGGCCAGGGCCTGACCCGGCCAGAGCTGTCGGTGCTGATTTCCTACAGCAAGATCGATCTCAAGGAGTCTTTGCTCAAGTCCCTGGTGCCGGACGATGAGTACCTGGCCCGCGAGATGGAGACCGCCTTCCCGCCGCTGCTGGCGAAGAAGTTCGGCGAGCAGATGCGTCGTCACCGCCTCAAGCGCGAAATCGTCAGCACCCAGATCGCCAACGACCTGGTCAACCATATGGGCATCACCTTCGTGCAACGCCTGAAGGAGTCCACCGGCATGAGCGCGGCGAATGTCGCCGGCGCTTACGTGATAGTGCGCGACCTGTTCCGCCTGCCGCACTGGTGGAAGCAGATCGAGGCGCTGGACTACAAGGTGCCGGCCGACCTGCAACTGCAGCTGATGGATGAGCTGATGCGCCTGGGCCGCCGCGCTACTCGCTGGTTCCTGCGTAGCCGCCGCAACGAGCTGGACGCCGCTCGTGATGTGGCGCATTTCGCGCCGCGCATCGAGGCCCTGGTCGGCCGTCTGGACCAGCTGCTCGAAGGCCCGGCCCGTGAGCAGTGGCTGGCGCGCTTCCAGGCTTATGTCGAAGCCGGGGTGCCGGAAGAACTGGCCCGCGTGGTGGCTGGCACCAGCCATCTGTACACCCTGTTGCCGATTATCGAGGCGTCCGATGTCACTGGGCAGGAGCCGGGCCGCGTTGCCGCCGCCTACTTCGCCATTGGCGGTTCGCTGGAGCTGTCCTGGTACCTGCAGCAGATCACCAGCCTGCCGGTGGAAAACAACTGGCAAGCCCTGGCCCGTGAAGCCTTCCGCGACGACCTGGACTGGCAGCAACGCGCCATTACCGTGTCGGTGTTGCAGATGGCCGAAGGCCCGGCGGATATCGAGGAGCGCGCCGCGGTGTGGCTGGAACAGCACCGTCGCCTGGTCGATCGCTGGAAGCTGATGCTGGGCGAACTGCGTTCGGCCACCAGCATCGATTACGCCATGTATGCCGTGGCTAACCGTGAGCTGATGGACCTGGCGCAAAGCGCTTGAGCTGAAAGCGCAGGCCTAGCCTGCGCTGCTCCATAAAAAAGCCCCGCTTAATGCGGGGCTTTTTTATGAGCGATGGTCTGGCATCAGCGTAGATGCACTTGTTCTCGATCTCGCGAGCTAGAGTCCTGCAAGGCAAGAACAGGCGAGGAAGCGGAGTGTACTTTTGTACATGAGCATTCCGAGTCTGTTTTTAACGCCGCAGGGCCGACGCGCAGCAGGCCGTGAGTTACTGCGCGTCAAATGCCTGACCGTTGACGCCCGTGCTATCCGGCCCCATCAGGTACAGATAGACCGGCATGATCGTCTCGGGCAGTGGGTTGTTCGCCGGGTTCTCGCCTGGGTAGGCCTGGGCGCGCATGTCGGTGCGGGTGGCGCCCGGGTTGACGCTGTTGGCGCGCACGGTGGAGAGG
>DASUOY010000070.1:0-9940 GCA_036276395.1 Pseudomonas sp. | reverse complement strand
CGAGACGGCACTGAAACTGGCCGATGGCCTGGCCCTGATCGCACCGATGGAAGGCGAGGAAGGTGAAGAGATCATCTTCTCCGCGCGCTTCGCCTGCCCGGTGTGCGGCCATTCGATCAGCGAGCTGGAACCCAAGCTGTTCTCCTTCAACAACCCAGCCGGTGCCTGCCCGACCTGCGACGGCCTGGGGGTCAAACAGTTCTTCGACACCAAACGCCTGGTCAATGGCGAGCTGACCCTGGCCGAGGGCGCGATCCGCGGTTGGGACCGACGTAACGTCTATTACTTCCAGATGCTCGGTTCCCTCGCCGCGCATTATGGTTTCAGCCTGGAAATACCCTTCGACGACCTCAGCGCCGAGCACCAGAAGTGCATCCTGTTCGGCAGCGGCACGCAGAACGTCGACTTCAAGTACCTCAACGACCGTGGCGATATCGTCAAGCGCTCGCACCCCTTCGAAGGCATAGTGCCGAACCTGGAACGGCGCTACCGCGAAACCGAATCCACCAGCGTGCGCGAGGAACTGGCCAAGTTTCTCAGCACCCAGGCCTGTCAGGATTGCCGCGGCACCCGCCTGCGCCGTGAAGCGCGCCATGTGTGGGTCGGCGAGAAGACCCTACCGGCGGTCAGCGGCATGCCGATTGGCGACGCCACCGAGTATTTCGGCAGCCTGGCGCTACCCGGCCGCCGTGGTGAAATCGCCGAGAAGATTCTCAAGGAAATCCGCGAGCGCCTGCAATTTCTGGTCAACGTCGGCCTCGATTATCTGACCCTCGACCGCAGCGCCGACACATTGTCCGGCGGCGAGGCCCAGCGTATCCGCCTGGCCAGCCAGATCGGCGCCGGCCTGGTCGGGGTGATGTATATCCTCGACGAGCCAAGCATCGGTCTGCATCAACGCGACAACGAACGCCTGCTCGGCACCCTGCGCCATCTGCGTGATATCGGTAACACGGTGATAGTGGTCGAGCACGACGAAGACGCCATTCGCATGGCCGACTACGTGGTGGATATCGGCCCGGGTGCCGGCGTGCACGGCGGGCAGATCGTCGCCGAGGGGTCGCCGCAGGAGGTCATGGACCACCCCGACTCGCTGACCGGCAAGTACCTGTCCGGGCGCAAGAAGATCGTCGTGCCGGCCAAGCGCACGCCACGGGACAAGAAGCTCTCGCTAAAGATCAAGGGCGCGCGCGGCAACAACCTGCGCAATGTCGATCTGGAAATTCCGATTGGCCTGCTCACCTGCGTCACCGGCGTGTCCGGCTCGGGCAAGTCGACGCTGATCAACAACACCCTGTTCCCGCTGACCGCCACCGCGCTGAACGGCGCCAGCACCCTGGAAGCCGCGGCCCACGACAGCTTCGATGGCCTGCAGCACCTGGACAAGGTGGTGGATATCGACCAGAGCCCGATCGGCCGTACGCCGCGCTCGAACCCCGCGACCTACACCGGGCTGTTCACCCCGATCCGCGAGCTGTTCGCTGGCGTGCCGGAGTCGCGCTCGCGCGGTTATGGCCCGGGGCGCTTCAGCTTCAACGTCAAGGGCGGACGCTGCGAAGCCTGCCAGGGCGACGGCCTGATCAAGGTGGAGATGCATTTTTTGCCGGACATCTACGTGCCCTGCGACGTGTGCAAGAGCAAGCGCTACAACCGCGAAACCCTGGAAGTGAAGTACAAGGGCAAGAGCATCACCGAAGTGCTGGACATGACTATCGAGGAAGCGCGGGTATTCTTCGATGCGGTGCCAGCCCTGGCGCGCAAGCTGCAAACCCTAATGGATGTCGGCCTGTCCTATATCAAGCTGGGACAAAGCGCGACTACCCTGTCCGGCGGCGAGGCGCAGCGGGTCAAGCTGTCCCGCGAGCTGAGCAAACGCGACACCGGCAAGACCCTGTATATCCTCGATGAGCCGACCACCGGCCTGCACTTCGCCGATATCCAGCAGCTGCTCGACGTGCTGCACCGCCTGCGCGACCACGGCAACACCGTGGTGGTGATCGAACACAATCTGGACGTAATCAAGACCGCCGACTGGCTGGTGGATCTCGGCCCGGAAGGTGGATCCAAGGGTGGCCAGATCATCGCCGTCGGCACGCCCGAAGAAGTCGCCGAGATGCCGCAGTCGCACACCGGCTACTTCCTTAAACCGCTGCTGGAACGTGATCGCGACTAAGCCCGCGCCCAACAAAAAGCCCCGCCAAAGCGGGGCTTTTTGTTGCCTGCAGAATGCTTACATCTGTGTTTGCAGGTAGTTCTCAAGACCGATGCGGTCGATCAAACCCAGCTGAACTTCCAGCCAGTAAGCGTGATCCTCTTCAGTGTCCTTGAGTTGCACCAGCAGGATATCGCGGGTCTGGTAATCCTGATGCTGCTCGCACAAGGCTATGCCTTTGCTCAGAGCCGCGCGCACCTGATATTCCAGCGCCAGATCGAGCTTGAGCATTTCCGGCACCGTTTGGCCGAAGCGGAAGCCGTCAGGAACCATGTCCGGCGTGCCTTCAAGAAACAGAATGCGTTTGAGGATGGCATCGGCGTGCTGGGTCTCCTCTTCCATTTCATGGTTGATCCGCTCGTGCAGCTTGCTGAAACCCATGTCCTCATACAGACGGGAGTGGATAAAGTACTGATCGCGCGCCGCCAACTCACCCTTGAGCAGCATTTTCAGATAATCGATAACTTCAACCTGGCCTTTCATCGGGCATTTCCTTAAGCGAACCGCGAACAGGCGCTAATGCTGGCCGGCCATAGCGCGAGGGTCAAGCACCAAGGCCGCGGCCGGCCATTAAGACTGGCGCGCTGCCCACAGCAAACCGGCAAAAGATCGAGGACTGCTGCCTTGCCATTCGCCGGGCATAAAAAAACCGGGCCAAGGCCCGGTTCTTTATACAACCAACAACTTACTCGGCGTCTACTGCTGGACCAGCGACCGGACGGTCAACCAGTTCAACGTAAGCCATCGGAGCATTGTCGCCAGCGCGGAAACCGCACTTGAGGATACGCAGGTAACCGCCCTGACGGGTGGCGTAGCGCTTGCCCAGGTCGTTGAACAGCTTACCGACGATGGCTTTCGAACGAGTACGGTCGAAGGCCAGACGGCGGTTAGCAACGCTGTCTTCCTTAGCCAGAGTGATCAGCGGCTCGGCAACGCGGCGCAGTTCTTTGGCTTTCGGCAGAGTAGTTTTGATCAGCTCATGCTCGAACAGCGATACCGCCATGTTCTGGAACATGGCCTTACGGTGTGCGCTAGTGCGGCTGAGGTGACGGCCACTTTTACGATGACGCATGGTTCAATTCCTTACCAAACTCACGTTCGGTGATGATGACGATCAGGCAGTAGCCTTATCGTCTTTCTTCAGACTTGCCGGCGGCCAATTGTCGAGGCGCATACCGAGGGACAGACCGCGAGAGGCCAGAACATCCTTGATCTCAGTCAGGGATTTCTTGCCCAGGTTCGGCGTTTTCAACAGTTCTACTTCGGTGCGCTGAATCAGGTCGCCGATGTAGTAAATGTTCTCTGCCTTGAGGCAGTTAGCCGAACGCACAGTCAATTCCAGGTCATCAACCGGACGCAGCAGGATCGGATCGATCTCGTCTTCCTGCTCGATTACCACTGGTTCGCTGTCACCTTTGAGGTCGACGAACGCAGCCAACTGCTGTTGCAGAATGGTTGCGGCACGACGGATAGCCTCTTCCGGATCCAGAGTACCGTTGGTTTCCAGGTCAATAACCAGTTTGTCCAAGTTGGTACGCTGCTCAACACGAGCGTTTTCCACCACGTACGACACACGGCGTACCGGGCTGAACGAAGCATCCAGCTGCAAGCGACCAATGCTGCGGCTTTCGTCTTCATCGCTCTGACGAGCGTCAGCCGGCTCATAGCCGCGACCACGAGCTATGGTGAGCTTCATGTTCAGCGCGCCAGTGGAAGCCAGGTTGGCGATTACGTGGTCGCCATTGACGATTTCGACATCGTGATCCAGCTGAATATCGGCAGCGGTTACTACACCCGAGCCCTTCTTCGCCAGAGTCAACGTCACTTCGTCACGACCGTGCAGTTTGACAGCCAGACCTTTAAGGTTGAGCAGGATTTCAATAACGTCTTCCTGAACACCTTCGATTGCGCTGTACTCATGGAGTACACCGTCAATCTCGGCCTCGACTACTGCACAGCCAGGCATGGAGGACAACAGGATGCGGCGCAGCGCGTTGCCCAGGGTATGGCCAAAACCACGCTCGAGCGGCTCGAGAGTGATCTTCGCACGGGTAGAACTGACCACCTGCACATCAATGTGACGGGGGGTCAGGAACTCATTTACCGAAATCTGCATGGATGCACCTATTTTCTAGCCCTTACTTGGAGTAGAGCTCGACAATCAGGCTTTCGTTGATGTCAGCGGAGAGATCACTGCGCGCCGGGACGTTTTTGAACACGCCAGACTTTTTCTCAGTGTCTACTTCTACCCATTCAACGCGGCCACGCTGGGCACACAGCTCAAGAGCTTGAACAATGCGCAGCTGATTCTTCGATTTCTCGCGAACTGCAACCACGTCACCAGCACGAACCTGGTAGGACGGTACGTTTACAGTTTTACCGTTTACGGTGATCGACTTGTGCGATACCAGCTGACGGGATTCAGCGCGAGTAGCGCCATAACCCATGCGGTAAACCACGTTGTCGAGACGGCACTCGAGCAGTTGCAGCAGGTTCTCACCAGTAGCGCCTTTCTTGCCGGCAGCTTCTTTGTAATAACCGCTGAATTGACGCTCAAGTACACCGTAGATACGACGAACTTTTTGCTTCTCACGCAGCTGGGTGCCGTAGTCGGACTGACGGCCACGGCGCTGACCGTGAATACCTGGGGCTGCTTCGATGTTGCACTTCGATTCCAGGGCGCGAACACCGCTTTTCAGGAAAAGATCTGTGCCTTCACGACGAGACAGTTTGCATTTGGGACCAATGTAACGAGCCATTTCTCACTGTCTCCTGATTACACGCGACGCTTCTTCGAAGGACGGCACCCGTTATGCGGGATGGGCGTCACATCGGTGATGCTGGCGATCTTATAGCCGCAGCCGTTCAAAGCACGGACAGCGGACTCACGACCCGGACCGGGACCCTTGACGTTAACGTCGAGGTTCTTCAGGCCGTATTCCAGCGCAGCTTGACCAGCACGTTCTGCAGCCACCTGGGCAGCGAACGGGGTGCTTTTACGCGAGCCGCGGAAACCCGAACCACCAGAGGTAGCCCAGGACAGGGCGTTACCCTGACGGTCAGTAATGGTCACGATGGTGTTGTTGAAAGAGGCGTGGATGTGGGCGATGCCATCAACCACCGTCTTTTTGACTTTCTTACGAGTACGAGCAGCAGGTTTTGCCATGACTAGATTCCTGTCGATGCGCGAATGCGATTACTTGCGGATCGGCTTACGCGGGCCCTTACGGGTACGCGCGTTGGTCTTGGTACGCTGACCGCGAACCGGCAGACCACGACGATGACGCAGGCCGCGGTAGCAACCCAGGTCCATCAAGCGCTTGATTTTCATGTTCACTTCACGACGCAGGTCGCCTTCGGTATTCACCTTGGCTACTTCGCCACGCAGCTGCTCGATCTGCTCGTCAGAGAGATCTTTGATCTTTGCTGCCGGATTGACACCGGTAGCAGCACAGATTTTCTGTGCAGTGGTGCGACCAACACCGAAGATGTAGGTCAACGAGATAACAGTGTGCTTGTTATCCGGAATGTTAACGCCTGCAATACGGGCCATTCAGTGGAACTCCAATTGACAGCTACCTACGCCCCGGAAGCCAAGAAATAGGGCGCGAGATATTAGCGCTGTAGAAACAAATAATCAACCCGGCAGCGCACTAGCTGCCGGGCTTGTAACGCTTCAATCACACTCAGCCTTGGCGCTGCTTGTGACGCGGTTCCGCGCTGCAAATTACGCGAACAACACCTTCGCGACGGATAATCTTGCAGTTACGGCACAGCTTTTTCACCGATGCACGAACTTTCATCACCAACTCCTCGAACCTTATGGACTTCAGCGCAGCATGCCGCTGCCGTAGCCCTTCAGGTTGGCTTTCTTCATCAGGGATTCGTACTGGTGCGAAACGAGGTGCGATTGTACTTGCGACATAAAGTCCATCACAACCACTACCACGATCAGCAACGAGGTCCCGCCAAGGTAGAACGGTACGTTGGCAGCCACCACCAGGAACTGGGGCAACAGGCACACGGCCGTCATGTACAGGGCACCGAACATGGTCAAGCGAGTCAACACGCCATCGATATAGCGCGCCGATTGCTCACCGGGACGGATACCCGGAATAAAGGCACCGGACTTCTTCAGGTTTTCCGCTACGTCTTTCGGGTTGAACATCAGCGCTGTGTAGAAGAAGCAGAAGAAAATGATCCCTGCACTAAACAGCAAAATGTTCAACGGCTGACCAGGAGCGATAGCCTGCGAAATATCCTGCAGCCAGCCCAAACCCTCGGACTGACCAAACCAGGCACCCAGCGAGGCCGGGAATAACAGAAGGCTGCTGGCGAAAATAGCCGGGATAACCCCCGCCATGTTCACCTTCAACGGCAAGTGGCTGGTCTGCGCCGCGAAGACCTTACGGCCCTGCTGACGCTTGGCGTAGTGCACCGCAATGCGACGCTGGCCACGCTCAATGAACACCACGAAACCGATAATCGCTACTGCCAGCAAACCGATGGCAATCAGGGCGAAGATATTGATATCACCCTGGCGGGCAGACTCGAAAGACTGCCCGATCGCCGACGGCAGACCGGCTACGATGCCTGCAAAAATCAGCATCGAAATACCGTTGCCAACACCACGCTCGGTGATTTGCTCGCCCAGCCACATCATAAACATCGCACCCGCCACGAAGGTGGTGACTGCTACGAAGTGGAAGCTGAAATCGACCGAAAACGCTACACCCTGGCTCGCCAAGCCAACGGACATGCCGATCGCTTGAACAAAGGCCAGGATGAGGGTGCCGTAGCGGGTGTACTGGCTAATCTTGCGACGGCCAGCTTCACCTTCCTTCTTCAACTGCTCCAGCTGCGGGCTGACAGCGGTCATGAGCTGCATGATGATCGAGGCCGAAATGTACGGCATGATCCCCAGTGCAAAAATACTCATACGCTCCAGCGCGCCGCCGGAAAACATGTTGAACAAGCTAAGAATGGTCCCCTCATTCTGTCGGAACAGATCTGCCAGCCGATCAGGGTTGATGCCAGGAACCGGGATGTGTGCACCTATCCGATAGACGATGATCGCCATAAACAGAAAGCGCAAACGAGCCCAGAGCTCGGATAACCCGCCATTGCTGAGCGCTGAGAGAGCACCTTGCTTAGCCATTTATTCCTCGAACTTACCGCCAGCTGCTTCGATAGCCGCGCGCGCACCTTTGGTGGCGGCGATACCTTTAAGGGTGACCGCCTGAGTAACTTCACCGGACAGCATGACTTTCACACGCTGTACGTTTTGGTTGATCAGGTTGGCATCCTTCAGCGACTGCAGAGTAACAATGCCGCCTTCGATTTTATTCAGCTCGGAAGTACGCACTTCTGCGCGATCCATGGCCTTCAAAGAGACGAAGCCGAACTTGGGCAGACGACGGTGCAGAGGCTGCTGGCCGCCTTCAAAACCCGGAGCAATGGTGCCACCGGAACGGGAGGTCTGACCCTTGTGGCCGCGGCCACCAGTCTTACCCAAACCGCTACCGATACCACGGCCCGGACGGTGCTTCTCGCGACGGGAACCCGGCGCAGGACTCAAATCGTTCAGGTACATGTATTAACCCTCGACTCGCAGCATGTAGTAAGCCTTGTTGATCATCCCGCGATTCTCGGGAGTATCCAGCACTTCTACGGTGTGACCGATGCGACGCAGACCCAGACCCTTAACGCAGAGCTTATGGTTGGGGATACGGCCGGTCATGCTTTTGATCAGCGTGATTTTTACGGTATTAGCCATGATTAGAGAATCTCCTCGACGCTCTTGCCACGCTTGGCCGCAACGGAACTTGGCGACTGCATAGCTTTCAAGCCCTTGAAGGTGGCATGTACCACGTTCACCGGGTTAGTCGAGCCGTAGCACTTAGCCAGAACGTTCTGCACACCAGCCACTTCCAGAACGGCACGCATGGCGCCGCCGGCGATGATACCGGTACCTTCGGAAGCAGGCTGCATGTACACCTTGGAAGCGCCATGGGCGGCTTTCATTGCGTACTGCAGGGTGGTGCCATTCAGATCAACCTGGATCATGTTGCGACGCGCAGCTTCCATAGCCTTCTGGATAGCAGCCGGCACTTCACGGGATTTGCCACGGCCGAAACCGACGCGACCCTTACCATCACCTACCACGGTCAACGCGGTGAAAGTGAAGATACGGCCACCCTTAACGGTTTTGGCAACGCGGTTAACCTGTACCAGCTTCTCGATATAGCCTTCGTCGCGCTTTTGGTCGTTATTTGCCATAACTTAGAACTCCAGCCCGCCTTCACGAGCAGCATCAGCCAGCGCCTTGACGCGGCCGTGGTACTTGAAGCCAGAACGGTCGAATGCAACCTGAGTCACACCAGCGGCTTTCGCACGCTCAGCAACCAGCTCACCAACTTTCTTGGCCGCGTCGATGTTGCCAGTGGCGCCATCACGCAGTGCTTTGTCCAAGGTCGAGGCACTGGCCAGAACCTTGCCGCCGTCGGCCGAAATGACCTGGGCGTAGATGTGCTGCGAGGAGCGATACACGCAGAGACGCACGGCTTCGAGCTCGTGCATTTTCAGGCGTGCTTTGCGAGCGCGACGCAGTCGAGTAACTTTCTTGTCGGTCATTTGCTATGCCCTACTTCTTCTTGGCTTCTTTACGGCGGACGACTTCGTCAGCGTAACGAACACCTTTGCCCTTATAAGGTTCAGGACGACGGAAGTCACGAATCTCCGCAGCGACCTGACCAACCAGTTGTTTGTCGACACCCTTGATCAGGATCTCGGTCTGGTTCGGGGTTTCAGCAACTACACCTTCCGGCAACTCATAGTCGATCGGATGGGAGAAGCCGAGAGCGAGGTTCAGCACCTGACCTTTGGCTTGCGCTTTGTAACCAACACCAACCAGCTGCAGCTTACGCTCGAAGCCAGCGCTAACACCGATCACCATATTGTTGACCAGGGCGCGAGTGGTACCGGCCATTGCACGAGTCTGCTGATCGCCATTGCGAGCAGCGAAACGCAGCTCACCGGCTTCTTGCAGGACTTCAACGGACGAGTGAACGTTCAGTTCGAGAGTGCCCTTGGCACCCTTTACCGAAAGCTGTTGGCCGGTGAGTTTGATCTCAACACCAGCAGGCAGCTTTACGGGGTTCTTAGCAACGCGAGACATGCTTATCCCCCCTTAGAACACTGTGCAAAGCACTTCGCCGCCGACACCGGCAGCGCGCGCAGCGCGGTCCGTCATCACACCCTTGTTGGTGGAGACGATGGATACACCGAGACCGCCACGAACTTTCGGCAGGTCATCGACGGATTTGTATTGGCGAAGGCCTGGACGGCTCACGCGCTTAACTTCTTCGATAACCGGACGGCCTTCGAAGTATTTCAGCTCGATGGACAGCTGCGGCTTAACTTCACCGCTGATCTGATAACCCGCAATATAACCTTCGTCTTTCAAAACTTTGGCTACAGCCACCTTCAACGTGGAAGACGGCATGCTTACGACGGACTTTTCAGCCATCTGGGCATTACGGATACGAGTTAGCATGTCCGCTAACGGGTCCTGCATACTCATGGGCTAGACGCTCCTGATACAAAAAGAATTAGCCTTGCGGCTACAGTCGCTGAAAACACTGGTTCAAATTGAACCCAGGCTCAGGCGAGCCGAGCATTCTAGAGACTGATCAAAAATGAATCAAGCCCCAAAGGGGCCTGATTCAC
>DASUOY010000069.1:0-4530 GCA_036276395.1 Pseudomonas sp. | reverse complement strand
ACCCTGGCCATCCAGGCCCTCGGCAGCCCTGCGCCAAGCGAGCCGGCGAGTGCGTTCGGCGATGCGTTCAAGAAGGCCCGTGATGCTGCGCAGTAGTTTTCAGGCGCGCATCGCCAGCGTTCTGGTGTTACTGCTGCTGGTGGTTATCGGCGCGCTGTATTTTGCCGTGCAGACCGCGACCACCGCGGCGGTGCGTGGCCAGGCCAGCGAGCAGCTGGAGGTCGGCAGCCTGGTGTTCCAGCAGTTGCTTGAGGTGCGTGGCCGCCAGTTGCACGATGCGGTGCAGGTGCTGGCCGCCGATTTTGGCTTCAAGGAGGCGGTGGCCAGTGGCGACGCGGAAACCATTCGCTCGGCGCTGGCCAACCATGGCGCACGGATCAATGCCGGTGCGGTGATGATGCTCGGCCTGGATGGCAGCCTGCAGGTCAGCACCGACCGCCAGATCAGCGGGGCGACCGCGCAGCGCCTGAGTGCCGAGGTTATGCAGCGTCAGCGCGAAGGGGTGCAGATTTTCCTGATGCCGATTGGTCAGCGCATCTACCTGCTGGTGCAGGCCACTGTCACCGCTCCCTTGCCCATTGCACGGGTGATGATGGGCTTTCAGGTGGACAAGGCCTTCGCCAGCGAACTGCGCGAACTGACCCACCTGGATCTGACCCTGCTGGCCACCCAGCAAGGGATGGCCGATATCTGGATCAGCACCTTGCCCGCCACCGCCCGCGAGCAGTTGCAGGGCGATAGTGCCGCGGTTGTCGAGATGATTGAGGTGGGGGGCGAGCGCTATCTGGGGCAGCGTCTACTGCTGGCCAGTGGTGCGGGTTTTACCGTGCAGGCGCTGCTGCATAAGTCCTTGAGTCAGGCGCAGCAGGCCTTTGCCCCACTCGACCAGAATATCCTGCTGATTGCCCTGGTGGCCTTGCTGGCATCACTGGCCGGGGCGCTGCTGCTGGCGCGCAACGTGTCGCAGCCGGTGCAGCAATTGGCCGCGGTGGCCGAGCGGGTGGGCCAGGGCGATTACCAGGTGGCGCTTTCGATGGCGCGCAGTGACGAGCTGGGCAGCCTGGCCAAGGCCTTCAAGGCGATGCAGGAGGGCATCGCCGAACGCGAGCGGCAACTGGCGCACAATGCCCTGCATGACGCTCTTACCGGGCTGCCCAACCGCACCCTGGCGCTCGAGCGCCTGGGTAGCGCCATCACCGCCCAGCGCCCGCTGGCGCTGCTGTATATCGGCATCGGTAACCTGCGTGCGGTCAAGGACAGCTGTGGGCCGGCTGCCACCGACCTGGCCATTCAGCAGCTCAGCCGGCGTCTGCAGGCCACCCTGCGGCCCGGCGATAGCCTGGCGCAGCTGCTGCTCGATGAGTTCCTGCTGCAACTCGACGGCATTGACAGCGATGCCGCGGTGGCCGCCGCCGACCGCATTCAACAGTTGCTGCTCAAGCCGTTGCAGGTTGGCAATGCCGAGGTGCAACTCGATTGCCGCATCGGCATCAGTGCCTACCCGGCCGATGGCGATACCCCGGATGATCTGCTGCGCCGCGCCGGCATCGCCATGCAGGATGCCGCGCAATTGCCCGGACGTTTGCAGCTGTACCAGCAGGGCCGGGATGCCGCGCACCAGCGGCAGATCCGCCTGATCCGCGAGCTGCCGCGGGCGCCGGGCAAGGGCGAGCTGCTGCTGCACTATCAGCCCAAACTGGATATTCGCAGCGCCAGGGTGGCCCAGGCCGAGGCCCTGCTGCGCTGGCAGCATCCCGAGCTGGGCATGGTTTCGCCGGCGGAATTTATTCCCCTGGCCGAGCGCACCGGCAGTATCCAGCTGCTTACCGCCTGGGTGATCGAGGAAGTGATGCGGCAACTGCGCGAGTGGGGCGGGCGTGGCCTACAGGTGCAGGTGTCGCTGAATATCTCCACCGAGGATCTGATCGACCCGCAGTTACCGAGTCGCGTCGCTCAGTTGCTGGCGCACTATCAGGTGGCGCCCAAGCAACTGATCTTCGAAGTCACCGAGAGCGGGGTAATGCTCAACCCCGAGGTGGCCCTGCAGGTGCTGCACGGCCTGCGCGATTGCGGCATCGGCCTGTCGGTGGACGATTTCGGCACCGGCTATTCGTCACTGACCCAGCTCAAGCGCATGCCGGTGCAGGAGTTGAAGATCGACCAATCCTTTATCCGTGACCTGGACGATGCCAGCGAGGATGCGGTGATCGTCCGTTCGACCATCGAAATGAGCCACAGCCTGGGCCTCAAGGTGGTGGCCGAAGGGGTCGAGTTCGACCGCAGCCTGCTGCTGCTGGAGCGCTGGCACTGTGACACCGCCCAGGGCTATCTGATCAGTCGGCCCCTGGCCGCCCAGGCCTTCGAGCATTGGATAAGACAACCGCGTACTTCGCCGCTGAGCATGGTGCACTGATGATGGCGCTACAACGAATTGGCCTGTTTCTGCTTTGCGTGCTACCAGGCCTGGCCCTGGCCGAGGGGCGCCTGCTCGCCACGGGTGGCGCCAGCAGCATAGAGGGGGCGGCCGGCGGCGGTATCACGCCCTGGGCGGTGCTGGCCGGCTATGGCGAGCGCGGCGAGTGGGGCGCCACGGCCTTCGCTACCCGGGTGGAGACCGGCGACTATCGCCTGGATGCAGTCGGCGTCGCCGCCGCCTTCAATAACCGCCTGGAGCTGTCCTACGCCCGCCAACGCTTCGATTTGGGCAATCTGGCGCGTGGCCTGAACCTGCCGCAGAACAGCCTGAGCCAGGATATCTTCGGCCTCAAACTGCGCCTGTTCGGCGATCTGATCTACGACCAGTGGCCTCAGGTGTCCCTGGGCTTGCAGCACAAGCGGCAGAAGGACTTTCTGATTCCCCGTCTGGTCGGGGCGCAGCGCAGTGAAGACACCGAGGGCTATATCAGCGCCAGCCGGCTGATTCTCGGCGGCGCCTTTGGCTACAACCTGCTGCTCAATGGCGGCCTGCGTTATAGCCGGGCCAACGAGCTGGGGCTGCTGGGTTTTGGCGGCGACCGCCGCGACCGCCACTCGCTGCTCAAGGAAGGCTCGGTTGCGCTGCTGTTCAACCCGCGCTGGGCCCTGGGCCTTGAGTACCGCGAGAAACCGGACAACCTGGGTTTTGCCGGGGAAAGCGACTGGGCCGATGTATTTCTCGGTTACTTCCCCAACAAGCAGCTGGCCGTGGTGCTGGCCTATGCGCGGCTCGGCGAGATAGCCAGCCTGGATCATCAGGACGGTCTCTACCTGTCCGTGCAGGGGAGTTTTTAAGCATGCGCCCGCTGTTGCTGAGCCTGCTGTTGAGCCTGGCCGCTTGTGCCCAACTGCCAGCCGGCAATGATCAGCTGTATCACGAGCTGGGCGCCCAGGCGGGTATTACCCGCATAGTCGAAGGCATGCTGCTGAATATCGCCCGTGACCCGCGTATCGCCCATCACTTCGACAACATCGACATAGTGCGCCTGCGCGACAAGCTGGTGGAACAGATCTGCGTCGAGGCCGGCGGCCCCTGCACCTACACCGGCGACAGCATGGAGGAGAGCCACAAGGGCCTGCACCTCACCCCCGGCGATTTCAATGCCCTGGTGGAAAACTTGGAACAGGCGATGAACGCCGAAGGCATTGCCATCCCCGCGCAGAACCGCCTGCTGGCGCGCCTGGCGCCTATGCGTGGGCAGGTTATTGATCGCTAAGAGCCTGTTTACGATCTGCTGCGCGTCGGCCCTACTGCGTCAAAAACAGGCTCGGACTGCTCATTTACAACTCGTAAACTCCGCGTCCTCGCCTGTTTTTTCCTTATATGGCTCTAGCTCGCGAGATCGTAAGCAGGCTCTAAGGGCGCGCTAATCAGGCGCGCTTGAGCCCTTGCTCGGCAATTTCCTGGCGAGCTGTGCGCAATTGGGCGGCGTCCAGGTTCATGCGGTGGATAACGTTGAGCAGTTGCTGCCTGAGCAGCTCGTCGCCGATACGTTCGGCGGCGCGCATTACGGCGATGGCGGCGGATTCGTTATTGGCGGCGATTAGGTCCAGGGTCTTGCACAGCTGTCTGGTGGCGCGACTCACGGGAGGATCCTCGGAAATTTCAGAGGGCACTCTAGAGCAGCCGTATGTCCTTTTGATGGCAGGCCAGAACCTGGGCCCGAGAGCGGGCTTGCGGGCGGGCAGGTTTCGCTATGCTGTTAGGAACGAGCAGCCAGGGAGCGCAGCTATGAGCCACAAATACCAGAGTTTGCTGCATTCGATTTGCCTGGGGCCTTTGCCCAGCAATATCCATTGGCGCGAGGTCGAGTCCTTGCTGCATCACCTGGGCGCTACGGTGGAACCGACCCTGGGCGCGCGCTTTCGCGTGGTGTTGAACCGCCATGAGTTCTTTCTGCATCACCCGCACCATAGCAATGTGTGCAGCAAGCAGGAAATCAAGCACCTGCGTGAATGCTTCACCAGCCTGGGGCTAGCGCCGGCGGTCGGCGACTAGCAGGCTGTTGAAAAACTACCTGCGTTGCCGATACGGCGTTAAAAACAGGCTCGGAA
>DASUOY010000068.1:0-3210 GCA_036276395.1 Pseudomonas sp. | reverse complement strand
TCGGCGTGGCCATGGCCGGCATGCGCAATATCCATCGCGAGCAGGTCGAGCAGGTGATGGCCGAGTTCGTCGATATCGTCGGCGACCAGACCAGCCTCGGTGTGGGTTCCGATGCCTATATCCGCAAGATGCTCACCTCTGCGTTGGGTGAGGACAAGGCCGGCAGCCTGATCGATCGCATCCTTCTCGGCGGCAGCACCAGCGGTCTGGACAGCCTGAAATGGATGGAGCCGCGGGCGGTGGCTGATGTGATCCGCTACGAGCACCCGCAGATCCAGGCCATAGTCGTGGCCTACCTCGATCCGGATCAGGCTGGCGAGGTGCTCGGTCATTTTGACCACAAGGTGCGCCTGGACATAGTGCTGCGCGTGTCTTCGCTAAACACCGTGCAGCCGGCCGCGCTCAAGGAGCTCAACCTGATTCTCGAGAAGCAGTTCTCCGGCAGCGCCAATACCACTCGGGCGTCCTTGGGTGGGGTCAAGCGGGCCGCCGATATCATGAACTTCCTCGACAGCTCGATCGAAGGCCAGTTGATGGACTCGATCCGCGAAGTGGACGAAGACCTGTCGACCCAGATCGAGGACCTGATGTTCGTCTTCGACAACCTGGCCGATGTCGATGACCGCGGCATCCAGGCGCTGCTGCGCGAGGTGTCCTCCGACGTGCTGGTGCTAGCGCTGAAAGGTGCCGACGAGGCGATCAAGGAGAAGGTGTTCAAAAACATGTCCAAGCGCGCCGCCGAACTGCTGCGCGACGACCTGGATGCCAAGGGGCCGGTGCGGGTCAGCGACGTGGAGTCGGCGCAGAAGGAAATCCTCACCATCGCCCGCCGCATGGCCGAAGCTGGGGAAATCGTGCTCGGCGGCAAGGGCGGCGAGGAAATGGTCTAAGCCATGTCCAGCAAAGATGCGCCAAGCGAGCTGATACGCGCCAAGGATCTCAAGGGGTTTGACCTGTGGTCGCTGCCCAGTTTCGACCCCGAGGTCGAAGCGCCCGAGGGGGAGCCGGCCGAGCCAGCCGAGCCAGCCGAGGCGGCAGAACAGGCGCAGCTCGAAAGCCAGGATGTGGCCCTGGAAGATGTCAAACCCTTGACGCTCGATGAGCTGGAAGCGATTCGCCAGGATGCCTACAACGAAGGCTTTGCCACCGGTGAGAAAGACGGCTTCCATGCCGGCCAACTGAAAGCCAAGCAGGAAGCCGATATCGCCCTGGCGGCGAAACTGGCTGGGCTTGAGCAGTTGATGGGGCAGTTGTTCGAGCCCATCGCCGAGCAGGATCAACAGCTGGAAGTGGCCATGATCGAGCTGCTCAGCCATATGACCCGCCAGGTGATCCAGCGCGAATTGACTGGCGACTCCAGCCAGATCCGCCAGGTGCTGCGTGAAGCCTTGAAGCTGTTGCCCATGGGCGCGGCGAATGTGCGTATTCATCTCAATCCCCAGGACTTCGAGTCGATCAAGGCGCTGCGCGAGCGGCATGAGGAGAGCTGGCGGATTCTCGAAGACGATTCTCTGCTGCCCGGCGGTTGCCGGGTTGAAAGCGAGCTGAGCCGCATCGACGCCACGGTGGAAACCCGCCTGAATCTGGCGCTCAAGCAGCTCTACGAGCAGCAGCGCGAGCAGCAGGCCCACCCCTTGGCCGCCGATCTGCACATCGACCTGGATGCCCCCGAGGCGAGCGGCGATGCACCTTAAGCGCGTCAGCTTCGGCAAGCGCTTGGCGGCCTATAGCGAGGCGGTGCAAGTGCCCAGCCAGCCGCTGGTGGAGGGCCGCCTGCTGCGCATGGTCGGCCTGACCCTGGAGGCCGAAGGCCTGCGCGCCGCCCTGGGCAGCCGCTGCCTGGTGATCAATGATGACAGCTACCACCCGGTGCAGGTCGAGGCCGAGGTGATGGGCTTTTCCAATGGCAAGATTTTCCTGATGCCGGTCGGCAGCCTGGCCGGCATCGCCCCCGGGGCGCGGGTGGTGCCCTTGCCGGATACCGGGCGCTTGCCCATGGGCATGTCGATGCTTGGCCGGGTGCTCGATGGCACCGGGCGTGCCCTGGATGGCAAGGGCGGGATGAAGGCCGAGGACTGGGTGCCGATGGATGGCCCGGCGATCAACCCGCTCAAGCGCCACCCGATCAGCGAGCCGCTGGATGTGGGGATTCGCTCGATCAACGGCTTGCTGACCGTGGGCCGCGGCCAGCGCCTGGGCCTGTTTGCCGGTACCGGGGTGGGTAAGTCGGTGCTGCTGGGCATGATGACGCGCTTTACCGAGGCCGACATCATCGTGGTCGGGCTGATCGGAGAGCGGGGCCGCGAGGTCAAGGAGTTTATCGACGAAATTCTTGGCGAAGAGGGGCTGCAACGTTCGGTGGTGGTGGCATCGCCGGCCGATGACGCGCCCTTGATGCGCTTGCGCGCCGCAATGTATTGCACCCGGATCGCCGAATACTTTCGTGACAAGGGCAAGAATGTCCTGCTGCTGATGGACTCCTTGACCCGCTTCGCCCAGGCCCAGCGCGAGATCGCCCTGGCCATCGGTGAGCCGCCGGCGACCAAGGGCTACCCGCCTTCGGTATTCGCCCGCCTGCCCAAGCTGGTGGAGCGCGCCGGCAATGCGGAGGAGGGTGGCGGCTCCATCACCGCCTTCTACACCGTACTCTCCGAGGGTGACGACCAGCAGGACCCGATTGCCGACGCCGCCCGCGGTGTGCTCGACGGCCATATCGTGCTGTCACGGCGCCTGGCCGAGGAGGGCCATTACCCGGCTATCGATATCGAGGCGTCGATCAGCCGGGTGATGCCACAGGTGGTTTCCGCTGAGCATTTGCGTCTGTCGCAACGCTTCAAGCAGCTGTGGTCGCGTTACCAGCAGAGCCGCGACCTGATCAGCGTCGGCGCCTATGTAGCGGGGGGCGATGCCGATACCGACCTGGCCATCGCTCGCCAGCCTGCCATGGTCAAGTACCTGCGCCAGAGCCTGCATGAGAACGAGAGCCTGGACAACAGCTGCGCGCAGCTGGCGGCGACCTTCAACCCCGCTGCCAACAACGCGTCTTAAACCATGGCGCAGAGCCGAGCCGCGCGACTGGCCCCGGTAGTCGCCATGGCCGAACGGGCCGAGCGCGAGGCGGCGCTGCAACTGGGCCACTGCCAGGGTTTGCTCAGGCAGGCGGAAGTGCAGTTGGGCGATCTGGAACGCTATCGCGGCGATTATCAGCAG
>DASUOY010000067.1:0-3195 GCA_036276395.1 Pseudomonas sp. | reverse complement strand
TTGTTCATAGCGCCTCCTTACAGATACCAGCGGTATTCGCGCTGATTGATTTCATTCAGAAAGGCCAGGTGATCCTGGCGTTTGTTCTCGCAATAGACCATGACGAATTCCTCGCCCAGGCCCGCATTCACCGCGGCGCTGTCACGCATCTGGCGCACGGCTTCGAGCATATCCTTGGGAAAGTCGATGCCGCTTTGACGGTCGTCATTCAAAGGCGCGATAGGCTCGCGACGCGCCTCCAGCCCCTGCTCGATGCTGACCAGCAGCGCGGCCAGAACCAGGTAGGGGTTGGCGTCGGCGCCGGGCAGGCGGAATTCCAGGCGCAGGTTGCGCTCATCGGATTCCGGGATGCGCACGCAGGCGTCGCGGTCCTCATAGCCCCAACTGGCCTTGCTCGCCGAGTTGACCATGGCGCCGAAACGGCGGTAGCTGTTGTGGTTCGGCGCGTAGATCGGCATCAGCTGCGGCAGCAGATCGAGGCAGCCGGCCACGGCATGCCGTAGTGGTTGCTGCTGATCCTTGGCCAGCAGGTTGTGGCCGGCCGCATCGTACAGGCTGACGTGGATATGCATGCCGCTGCCCGGATACTGCAGGTAGGGCTTGGCCATAAAGCTGGCGCGCTGGCCGTGCTTGAACGCCACGCCGCGGGTGCTGCGGCAGAACAGCGCCGACCAGTCGGCGGCCTGCAGCGGGTCCTCGCAGTGGGCGAAGTTGATCTCGAACTGGCCCGGGCCCAGTTCTGCGGTGATCACCGTGGCCTCGATGCCCTGCTCGCGGGCGGTCTCGGTCATATCGTCGAGCACCTCGCTAAAGCGCGACAGGCGTTCGATATGCATATTCGGCTGATCGTCGGCATCGCCACTGAGGGCGTCGCGGGGGAACTGCGGCAGGCCGTCCTTGAGCGCCTTGTCGAACAGGTAGAACTCCAGTTCGAAGGCCACCACCGGGCGGATGCCCTTGCGCGCCAGGCGCTCGACCACCTTGGCCAGCACTTCGCGCGGTTCGAACTCGATGGGTGCATGGGTGCCGTCGGAGCTGATCAGCATCTGCCCCAGGGGCTGGCTTTCCCAGGTCACCGGCTTCAAGGTGCCGGGGATCAGGCGGCGTGGCGCATCCGGGTCGCCGTCATGGAAGCAGTATTCGCCGATCTCGTAGAGACCGCCCTGGGCGCCCAGCAGCACGCAGTTCTGCGGCAGCTTGAGGGCGCTGCCGGCGGCGACCTTCTCCAGCATCTCGATGGGGTAGCGCTTGCCGTAGAAATGCCCGGGAATGTCCAGGCAGATCAGGTCGACGAAACGCACCTCGGGGTGGCGTTGGCGGAAGGCACGGACCTCGTTGAGCAGGTCGGTACTGGAGGCTGTCATTGTTATAAGTCCTTGCTGAGGGGATATGGCAAATCAGTTGTAGACCCAGAGCACCCGGGTGGGTGTATCGCTCTGGTTGGCGTAGCGGAAACGGGCGTAGCTGGAAACCTGGAAGGCGTCGCCGGGATAGAGGGTGGCGCTCTGCTCGTCCTCACCGAGCCACAGGGTCAGTTCGCCTTCGAGCACATAACCGCCCTGCTCCGAGCGGTCGCTCATCTGCCGCTCGCCACTGCTGGCGCCAGGCTCCAGCAGGCTTTCGAGCATGTTGAAGGCGCCGTGCATATTCGGTGAGGTGAGGATGTCGGTAATGCCATTGGCGAAATACAGGGTGCGCCGCTCGCCCGGGCGAGTAACCCAGCGCAGCGCCCGGGGCTTGGCCAGGCTGTAGAAATAGGTGGTGGGCACATCCAGCGCCTCGCTGATGGCGGTCAGGTCGGCCACGGTGGGGCGCGACAGGCCGCGCTCGACCTGGGAGACGAAGCCCACCGAACGGCCAATGCGTTCGGCCAGCTCGTTGAGCGTCACCTTCTTGTGCTTGCGCAGGTCGTGGATAAGGATGGCCAAGGCGGCCATCTCTTCTTGCTTGTCCATGCAGGCTCCCGAGTCAGATAACCGATTAGATAAAGTCACGCAGGCGGTACCAGGCCTTACCCACGGCCTCCAGCGGCGCGGCCAGCAGCTCGCCACCGGGGAACTGCGGATTGCGCAGGCCCTGGTAGAGGGCCAGTTCGTCACTGTTACCGAGAATGGCGTCCGCCACCGCTCTTGCCGCCGCCAGAGTCGGCAGCACGCCGTGGCCGGAATAGCCCTGCAGCCAGTAGCGGTCGTCCGCGCCGCCGATATCCGGGGTGCGGTGCATGCTGATATCCAGATGGCCGCCCCAGGAAAACTCGATGGGCACGCCGGCCAGTTGCGGGAACACCCGCTCGATAAAGGGCCGGGTGGCCGCGGCGATATCCTTGGGCAGGCCGCCCAGATAGGTGCAGCCGCCGCCGAACAGCAGGCGGTTGTCCGGGGTACGGCGGAAATAGTCGAGCACGAACTGGTTGTCGGTGACGCAGCTGTTGCGCGGCAGCAGGGACTCGGCCAGAGCTGGGTCCAGCGGCGCGGTGGCCACCTGGTAGTTGCCCACCGGCAGGATGCGCCCGGCCAGTTGCGGGTCGAGCTTGTCGATATAGGCATTGCAGGCCAGCACCAGCACCTCGGCCTGCACGCTGCCGGCGGCGGTGCTCAGCTGGTAGCCGTCGCTGCCGCGGTGGTAGCTGAGCACCCGGCTCTGCTCGTGGATCACCCCGCCGGCACGCTCGAAGGCGGCGGCTAGACCCAGGGCCAGTTTCAATGGATTTAGGTGGCCGCCCAGGGGATCAAACAGGCCGGCCTGGTAGCGCTCGCTGGCTACCCAGCTGCCGAGCTGTTCGCGGGGAATAAACTGCAGCTGATCATGGCCCCACTTGTGCGCGGCGTGCTCCTGCCACTCGTGCAGCATGGCCACCCGCCGCGGCATCACCGAGGTCCACAGGTGGCCGGCGCGGTAGTCGCAGTCGAAACCGTGGCGCTGCGGCAGCGCGCGGATTTCATCGGCGGCCCAGCGCATGCCATCCCACAGGCGGCGCGCGCGCTCCAGACCGAGGGCACGCTCCAGCGGCGGCATATCGCAGGACCAGCCGAGAATCGCCTGACCGCCATTGCGCCCGGACGCGGCCCAAGCCACTCGACTGGCCTCCAGCAACACCACGCGCTTGCCGGCCTGGGCCAGGCGCAGCGCCGTATGCAGGCCACTGAAGCCGGCACCGACCACAGCTACGTCATAACGCTGCGCCCCTTGCAGCGG
>DASUOY010000066.1:0-4161 GCA_036276395.1 Pseudomonas sp. | reverse complement strand
TGGTATTGCCGTACCTGCACAACTCCATGGGTATGTTGAAAAAGTTCTGACGTACGCACCTGTACAAGAATGGTTGAAGTTGTCTGCACAAGAAGACTGAGAATCTTGAGTTACGGCGTTAATTGCAACTATTAATAAAGCTATCTAGGAATTACTAATATTTTACTGACAACAGAAAAGACCCTTTGGTCTTTTCTGCTTTGTCGAGTCTGGTTTTCGTGGCAAGAAGAGACGGAAGTTATGAGCGTTCATAAAGTTAATACCAGGGATTCGGGGCGTGACGGGCAAGTCTTTGATGTGATCGGCATAGGTTTTGGTCCGGCGAATATCGCCCTGGCCATTGCCTTGGAGGAGCTGGAGTTCACTGGGACGCGGTTATTTCTAGAGCGCCAGTCCAGCACCCGGTGGCAGCCGGAAATGATGCTGGCGGGCAGCGATATTCAGAACCATCCGAGTCGCGACCTAGTAACGCCGCGCAACCCTCGCAGCCGCTACACCTTCACCAACTTTCTGTTCGAGAACGATCGGCTGTTCGAGCACCTCAACCTCGGCCTGGAGTTTCCCCTACGCAGTGAGTTCGCCGAATACGTGCGTTGGGTCGCGGGCTTCTTTGCCAAGGACGTTGCCTATAACCAGACGGTGACGGCGATTCAGGTGGACCCTGCAAGTAATCTGTATTGCGTGAGCACTCAAACCGGGAACCAGTTTTTCGCCCGCTCGCTAGTGCTGGCTCCGGGTCGCACGCCAGTCATCCCGCAAGCGTTTGCCGACTGTGGCCAGGACCGCGTGTTCCATCTGACTCAGTACCTCGGGCGTCTGGCGCATCTGGCCCAGCAGCGCGAACTGAAGCGGGTGGCGGTAGTGGGCGGCAGCCAGAGTGCGATCGAGATCATGCTGCATCTGCGCCATAGCTACCCGCAGCTGGAAATCATCAACGTGCAGCGTGGTTATGGTTTCCGCCTCAAGGACACCAGTCAGTTCAGCGAGCACGTGTACTTCCCGGCCTTTGTCGACCAGTACTACAACAGCTCCGCCGAGGCGAAAAAGAACATCAATCGCCACCTGCATTACACCAACTATTCAGCCGCCGACGCCGACGTGATATCGGAGTTGTATGTGGCCATGTATGAAGACAAGTTGCAGGGCAAGGACAGGATCACGATCAAGAACCTCAGTGAAATCCAGAGTTGCACGCCCGCGGTGCAGGGCTACACCTTGACGGTACTCGGCACTAACGACCAGACCGTCGAACAGCTACCCGCCCTGGACGCCATCGTGCTGGCCACTGGGTTTCGCAACCTTGGCACGGGGGCACAGGACGAGCGTTTCCCGGCCATCCTTCGAGACGTTGCCGAGAGCCTGGACTGCGATGCGCAGGGCGTGATTCGTATCGGTCGCGACTATCGCCTATCTGCACGCAAGGGATGCAGCCTGCCGGCGCTTTACCTCAACGGCCTGTGCGAGTCGTCCCACGGCTACGGCGATGCCGGCTCCTTCAGCCTGCTATCACTGCGTGCCCGAGATATCTTCAACTCGTTGAGCGAACAGTTGGGATTGATGGAACCCGCGGAAAAAATCGCCTGAGTATTGGCCGAATCGAATTCTGAACCTCGCCCCTTTATGTGAGTAGACAGTGAATGGAAATTTCAGGAATGGATGAGTTGGGTGTATTTGCTGAAGTCGAGTCTCAGGCGCGCAGTTATTGCCGCAGTTTTCCGGTGATCTTCGATCAGGCTCAAGGCAGCTATCTGTATGACCTCAAGGGCCAGGCGTACATCGACTTCCTCAGTTGCGCCGGCTCAGTGAACTACGGTCACAACCCCAAGCCGGTCAAGGCGGCGGTGATCGACTACCTGCAGCGTGATGGTATCCAGGCTGCATTGGATATGCACAGCCGGGCCAAGCAGGAGTTCATCTTCAACTTCCGCAAAATCATCCTCGAACCGCGAGCGCTGCTCTACAAGATGCAGTTCACCTCGCCCACCGGCACCAGTGTGGTGGAGTCAGCAATCAAACTGGCGCGCAAGGTCAGCGGACGGCGACATATCGTGGCCTTCACCAATGGCTTTCACGGCATGTCCAACACCTCGCTTGGGTTGACCGGCAACCGTGACAACCGCCAGCCCGGGGTCGATCCCTATGTGTTCCGCATGCCCTATGACGGTTACTTGGAGGGGCTGGATTCCATCGAGTATTTCGCGCGCTTGCTCAACGACAACAGCTCTGGCATGGATATTCCGGCCGCAGTGATACTGGAAACCATTCAGGGCGAAGGCGGGATCAACGTCGCGTCCTCCGATTGGTTGCGGCGTCTGCGCCAACTGACCGCCGAACACGACATCCTGTTGATCATCGACGATATCCAAGCCGGTTGTGGCCGGACGGGCACTTTCTTCAGCTTTGAACCAGCAGGAATAACGCCTGATATGGTCTGCCTGTCGAAGTCGCTCAGCGGTTATGGCTTACCGTTCGCGCTGTTGCTGCATCGCCCCAAGCTGGATCAGTGGGCACCCGGCGAAGACAACGGCACATTCCGCGGTAACACTCTGGCCTTTGTTGCGGCAACCAAGACACTGCAGGAATTCTGGAGTGACGACCGTTTGGTCAAGCATATCCAGGCCAATGAAGCGCAACTCAAGGCCTGGCTCAGCGTGGTGTTCGAGCGCTTCGCTGCGCATATCAAGCAGGTGCGTGGACGTGGGCTGTTCTATGGCATCGAGTTCCATGACGCGTCGTTGGCCGCATCGGTGATGCGGGGCTGCTTTGCTCGTCGTTTGATCATTGAGCGCTGCGGCCCTGAAGACCAGGTGCTCAAGCTGATGCCGGCCCTGACGATCAGTACGGAAACCCTGCAGGCTGGTCTGGACAACATTTTTGAGGCCATGCAACAGGTACTGGGGCAGGCCTCGTTCAGCGAACCGGACAGTGACACGGATGCTTTGGTTTTCCTCAATGAGGTCGCTCATGTCGATTAATAACCATCGCGCGATCATCGAGCTGACCATTGGCGGGCTGATGCTCAGCCTGTCTGCGTTGGCTGTCGCCTTCGCCCATATAGGCGCGGGTGGTGCCGGGTTCTATCGGATGTTGTTCGCCTCGATCCTGTTCTTCCTGCTGCTCAAGGTACGCCGAATCCCGGTGTTGCTCAAAAACTTCAAGGCACAACTGTATACCGCGCTGGCCGGGGTCTTCCTGGCCATCGACCTGGTGCTTTGGCACCAGAGCATCTATATCGTCGGCCCGGGTATCGGCTCGATCCTGACCAACTGCCAGGTGTTCTTCATGACCCTGCTGGGGTTGTACCTGCTGAAGGAAAAACCTTCGATCTACTTCCTGATTTCCATCACCTTGGCCTTCATCGGACTGTATCTGTTGCTGTTGCCCGAAATGACCAGTGCGGTGGGGATCAAGGGCGTGGTGTATGGCGTACTCTCGGGCCTGGCGTATGCCATCTGCGTGTACTTCCTGAAGATCAATACACAGCTTCCTGATGGCGGTGGCGACAAGATTGCGCAGATGCTCAATTTGAGTGTCTGGGCGGCGCTGGTATTGCTGGCGTATGCACTGGCGACCGGAGAGAGCCTGGCGATCGTGGATGGGCAGACCCTGCTCATGCTGATCATCTACGGAGTGCTGGTACAGTTCGTCGGCTGGCTGCTGGTCAACCGTTCGATCGGCGCTCTCAGTCTGGGGCTGGCCGGCCTGATCCTGTTACTGGAGCCGGTGATCACCTACTTTATCGATATCGCCTTTCTCGGCAAGGCCAGCAGCACGCTACAGATTTGCGGCGCGCTGTTGACCATCTTCGCGGTGTACGTCGGTTCGATCAAACCACCGGAGAAAGCGCAACCTGTACCTGAGACGGCCTGACGTGAGGCGTGTCACGGAAGCGTCGTGATCGACGGGCGCCGTGAACCGACCAATATGCTACGCGCAGGCCCGCAAGGTCTGCACGTAGTCGGCTTCGGCCAGTCACGACCGACAGCTCCTGGCCGACAGCTGCCCGTAGTTAATTACCGGTGAACCTACAGCCGAAAGCGGACATGCATAGCGCAGGCTGATAAAATTCTCCAACATTTCTTATCGGCATTTTCAATGCAGAAATCTACTGCCATTTCCCGCCGTTTTTCCTGTGCCCCCATGATGGACTGGACTGCTTTA
>DASUOY010000065.1:0-6139 GCA_036276395.1 Pseudomonas sp. | reverse complement strand
CAGGCCGCAGTGCCTGCTGTCGTGCCGCCCAGAAGCACCTCGCTCAGGCTGCCCGCGCCGGTTGCCGGGGCGCGTATCCAGGGAGTTGCCGCCGCGCCGGGGATCGCCATGGGGCCGGCGCTGGTGCGGGTACCGCTGTGTTTCGACTACCCGGCGCAAGGGCAGGGTGTTGCGGCTGAGCGCGAGCGCCTGAATGTGGCGCTGGGGCAGGTCGACGAGGATATCCAGCGCCTGGTCGAGAGCCGCGCAGAGGCCAATATCCGCGAAATCTTTACCACCCATCAGGCCATGCTGCGCGACCCGGCCCTGGCCGAGGATGTCGCGGCGCGCCTGCTCCAGGGGGCCAGCGCCGAGGCGGCCTGGCATGCCGAGATCGAAGCCGCGGCGGCGCAGCAGGAAGCCCTGCACGATGCCCTGCTGGCCGAGCGCGCCGCCGACCTGCGCGATATCGGTCGGCGTGTGCTGGCCCGCCTGTGCGGTGTTGAGGCACCGCGCGAGCCGGATGAGCCCTATATTCTGGTGATGGACGAAGTGGCTCCCTCGGATGTCGCCAGCCTCAACCGCGAACGTGTGGCGGGCATCCTCACCGCTCGCGGCGGTGCCACCGCCCATAGCGCGATCATCGCCCGGGCCCTGGGCATTCCTGCGGTGGTGGGGGCTGGAGAGGCGGTGCTGAGCCTGGCTCAGGGCACGCCGCTGCTGCTGGATGGCGAGCACGGCCTGCTGCGCGTAGCCCCCGACGAGCAAACCCGGAACCTGGCTCGACAGCAGCGCGAGCAGGGCGAGCTGCGCCGTCAGCGCGCCCATGCCGAGCGCTTGCAGCCGGCGATCACCCGCGACGGCCAGCGCCTGGAAGTGGCGGCCAATATTGGCGCCAGCGCCGAGGCCGCGGCGGCGGTGGAGGCGGGCGGCGAGGGCGTGGGTCTGCTGCGCACCGAGCTGGTGTTTATGGGCCACAGCCAGGCCCCGGACCAGGCCACCCAGGAACTCGAATACCGCCGCGTGCTCGATGCCCTCGATGGCCGGCCGCTGGTGGTGCGCACCCTGGATGTGGGCGGCGACAAACCCTTGCCCTACTGGCCGATGCCGGCGGAGGCCAACCCCTTTCTCGGCGTGCGCGGCATCCGCCTCAGCCTGCAGCGCCCGGATATGCTCGAAACCCAGTTGCGCGCGCTATTGAACGCCGCCGCCGGGCGGCCGTTGCGGATCATGTTTCCCATGGTCTGCGGCGTCGAGGAGTGGCGCGTGGCGCGGGATATGGCCCTGCGCCTGCGCGAGGAGATCCCGCTGGCCGACCTGCAGCTGGGGATCATGGTCGAGGTGCCTTCGGCGGCGCTGCTGGCACCGGTGCTGGCCCGCGAGGTGGACTTCTTCAGCATCGGCACCAACGACCTGACCCAGTACACCTTGGCCATCGACCGCGATCATCCGACCCTGTCGGCCCAGGCCGATGGCCTGCACCCGGCGGTGTTGCGCCTGATCGGCATGACGGTGGACGCCGCCCACGCCCATGGCAAGTGGGTCGGGGTGTGCGGCGAACTGGCCGGCGACATGCTTGCGGTGCCCTTGCTGGTGGGGCTGGGGGTCGACGAGCTGAGCGTTTCGGCGCGCAGCATCGCCCTGGTCAAGGCGCGGGTGCGCGAGCTCGATTACCGCCACAGCCAGGCGCTGGCGCAGCAGGCCCTGGGCCTGGAGAGCGCGGCGGCGGTGCGCGCACTGATGGAGGAGAGCAACTGATGGCGCGCATCCTGACCCTGACCCTGAACCCGGCGCTGGACCTGACCGTGCGCCTGCAGAGCCTGCAGCCCGGCGCGCTCAACCGCAGCCTGGGGCAGAGCAGCCACGCCGCCGGCAAGGGCCTGAATGTGGCCCAGGTGCTGGCCGACCTGGGCCACAAGGTCACGGTTGGCGGCTTTCTCGGCGCGGCCAATGCTGCCCCCTTCGAGGCCCTGTTCGCCCGGCGCGGTTTTATTGATGCCTTTATCCGCGTGCCCGGGGAGACCCGCAGCAATATCAAGCTGGCCGAACAGGACGGGCGCATCACCGACCTCAACGGCCCGGGCCCACAGGTCGAGGCGCGGCATCAGGCCGAGTTGCTTGAACGCCTGGAGCAGATCGCCGTCGGCCACGACGCCGTGGTGGTGGCCGGCAGTCTGCCCCAGGGGGTAAGCGCCGAATGGTTCGCTGGCCTGCTGCGCCGGCTCAAGGCCCTGGGCTTGCCGCTGGTGCTGGACAGCAGTGGCGCGGCGCTGCGTGCCGGCCTGGCGGTGGGGCCCTGGCTGATCAAGCCGAATGCCGAGGAGCTGGCCGAGGCCTGTGCCGTGCCGTCCGAGGCTGGCAGCGAACTGCACGCCGCGGCGCTGCGCCTGCGTCAGCAGGGCATCGAGCATGTGCTGCTGTCACGCGGGGCCGAGGGCGTCAGCTGGTTCGGCCCGGACATCGCGCTGCAGGCGCGGCCGCCACGGGTCGAGGTGGTCAGCACGGTAGGGGCCGGTGACTCGCTGCTCGCCGCCGCCCTGCACGGCCTGCTGGCCGGCTGGCCGGCCGAACGCAGCCTGCGCCTGGCCACGGCCATCGCCGCCCAGGCGGTGACCCAGATCGGTTTTGGTATTCACGACCGCGAACAGCTGGCGCGCCTGGAAGCCGGCGTGACCATCGCGCCCCTGAATTAAAAAATAAGAAAAGAGGTTGTCTTCATGAATCTGCTGATCGTCACCGCCTGCCCCAATGGCATGGTTACCAGCGTGCTCTGCTCGCGCCTGCTGCAGGCCGCGGCCCAGCGCCTGGGCTGGTCGAGCCAGGTCGAAGTGCATGACCCCAGGGCCATCGGCTCGCCACTGAGCGAGGCGCAGATTGCCGCCGCCGAGCTGGTAGTGGTGGTCAAGACCGGCGAGCTGCCCCTGCAGCGCTTTGTCGGCAAACGCCTGGTGCAATCCACCCCGGCCGAGGCCCTGGCCGACCCCGAAGGCTTTCTCCGCGCGGCGGCGGCCGATGCCGTGACGCTGCAGGCGTTCGACGCAGTGAGCGCAACCCCCAGCGCCCGGCCGCGGCTGGTGGCGATTACTGCCTGCCCGACCGGGGTGGCGCACACCTTTATGGCCGCCGAGGCCCTGCAACAGGCCGCCGCGCAACTGGGTTACGAACTCCAGGTGGAAACCCGCGGTTCGGTGGGCGCGCGCAACCTGCTCGACGAGGCCGCCATCGCCGCCGCCGACGTGGTGCTGCTGGCCACCGATATCGAGGTAGAAACCGCCCGCTTCGCCGGCAAGAAGGTGTTTCGCTGCGGCACCGGGGTGGCCCTCAAGCAACCGGCCCAGACCCTGCAGCGCGCCCTGGCCGAAGCCGCGCCGCTGGCCGCCGCAAGCCCCGGTGAGACGGCCGCGCCGACCCAGGCCGGGCCCTACAAGCATCTGCTCACGGGCGTGTCCTATATGCTGCCGATGGTGGTGGCCGGCGGTCTGCTGATCGCCCTGTCGTTCGTCTTTGGCATCGAGGCATTCAAGGAAGAGGGCAGCCTGGCCGCCGCGCTGATGCAAATTGGCGGCGAGAGCGCGTTCAAGCTGATGGTGCCGCTGCTGGCCGGTTATATCGCCTACTCCATTGCCGACCGTCCCGGTCTGGCCCCGGGGATGATCGGCGGCCTGCTGGCCAGCAGCCTGGGCGCGGGCTTTATCGGCGGCATCATCGCCGGCTTTCTCGCCGGTTATGCGGCCAAGGCCATTGCTCGCTGGGTGCAGTTACCGGCCAGTGTCGAGGCGCTCAAGCCGATTCTGATCATCCCGCTGCTGGCCAGCCTGTTCACCGGTCTGGTGATGATCTATGTGGTCGGCAAGCCGGTAGCCGGCATGCTCGTTGCGCTGACCGGCTTTCTCGACAGCATGGGCAGCACCAACGCGATCCTGCTCGGCCTGCTGCTCGGCGGCATGATGTGCGTCGACCTCGGCGGGCCGATCAACAAGGCCGCCTACGCTTTCTCGGTCGGCCTGCTGGCCTCGCAGAGCTACGCGCCCATGGCCGCGGTGATGGCCGCCGGCATGGTGCCGCCGATCGGCATGGCCATCGCCACCCTGATCGCCCGCCACAAGTTCGCCCAGAGCGAGCGCGAAGCCGGCAAGGCCGCCGGGGTGCTGGGGCTGTGCTTTATCTCCGAAGGGGCGATCCCCTTCGCCGCCAAGGACCCGCTGCGGGTGATCCCGGCCAGCATCGCCGGCGGCGCCCTGACCGGCGCACTGTCGATGTACTTCGGCTGCAAACTGATGGCGCCCCACGGCGGCCTGTTCGTGCTGCTGATCCCCAATGCGATCAACCACGCGCTGCTCTACCTGCTGGCGATAGTCGCCGGCAGCCTGCTGACCGGGGTGGTGTATGCCTTGATCAAAAAAGGCGAGGTGGTGGAACTGGTGGCGGCGGGGGAGAAGGCGTAGGGGGCTTGGGCGGTTTCCCCGCAGGAGTCGGCAAGCTGGCTCCTGCGGGGTAGTGCGATATATCAGTGATGCTCGCGCGTCGCCCTGAATTTCACATCCGGCCAGCGCTCTTCCATCAGGCTCAGGTTGACCCGGGTCGGGGCCAGGTAGGTGAGGTGGCCGCCGCCGTCCAGGGCGAGGTTTTCCACCGCCTTGTTGGAAAACTCCTCGAGCTTCTTCTTGTCGCTGCATTCGATCCAGCGCGCCGACCACACGGTGATCGGCTCGTAGGCGCATTCCACCTTGTATTCCTCTTTCAGGCGGCTGGCGACTACGTCGAACTGCAGCACGCCGACCGCGCCGAGGATGATGTCGTTGCTGCGCTCGGGGAAGAACACCTGGGTCGCGCCTTCCTCGGCCAGCTGTTGCAGGCCCTGGCGCAGTTGCTTGGATTTCAGCGGGTCTTTCAGGCGTACGCGGCGGAACAGTTCCGGGGCGAAGTGCGGGATGCCGGTAAAGCCCAGGCTCTCGCCTTCGGTAAAGGTGTCGCCGATCTGGATGGTGCCGTGGTTGTGCAGGCCGATGATGTCGCCGGCATAGGCTTCTTCCAACATTTCACGCTCGCTGGAGAAGAAGGTCAGGGCGTCGCCGATGCGCACGTCCTTGCCGGTGCGCACGTGGCGCATCTTCATGCCCTTCTCGTACTTGCCGGAGCAGATGCGCATAAAGGCAATCCTGTCCCTATGCTTCGGGTCCATATTCGCCTGAATCTTGAAGATGAAGCCGCTGAACTTCTCTTCCACCGGCTCCACGGTGCGCTCATGGGCGACCCGGGCCAGGGGCTTGGGCGCCCAATCGACCACCGCATCGAGCACATGGTCGACACCGAAGTTGCCCAGGGCGGTGCCGAAGAACACCGGGGTCAGCTGGCCGTTCATAAACTCGTCCTGATCGAACGCGTGGCAGGCGCCCTGCACCAGTTCCAGCTGCTCGATAAAGCGCTCGTACTCGTCGCCCAGATGGGCGCGGGCCTCGTCGGAGTCGAGTTTCTCGATGATTTTCACATCGGTACGCTCGTGGCCGTGGCCGGCGGTGTAGACGATGATGTAGTCGCCTTCCAGGTGGTACACGCCCTTGAAGTCGCGGTAGCAGCCGATCGGCCAGGTGATAGGTGCGGCCTTGATCTTCAGTACCGCCTCGATTTCGTCGAGCAGCTCGATGGGGTCGCGGATATCGCGGTCCAGCTTGTTGACGAAGCTGACGATAGGCGTGTCGCGCAGCCGGCACACATCCATCAGGGCGATGGTGCGTGGCTCCACGCCCTTACCGCCGTCGAGCACCATCAGCGCGCTGTCCACCGCGGTCAGGGTGCGGTAGGTGTCTTCCGAGAAGTCTTCGTGGCCGGGGGTGTCGAGCAGGTTGATCATGTGCTCGCGGTAGGGGAACTGCATCACCGAGGTGGTGATCGAGATGCCGCGTTGCTTTTCCATTTCCATCCAGTCGGAGGTGGCGTGGCGGTCGGACTTGCGTGACTTGACGGTGCCCGCGACCTGAATCGCCTTGCCCCACAGCAACAGTTTTTCAGTAATGGTGGTTTTACCGGCATCAGGGTGGGAGATGATGGCAAAGGTGCGACGGACGGCGACTTCGGCCGCGAGCTGCTGGGGATCGGTCATAGTGGAAATTCGGATTGGCGTACGCGGAATAATGGTCAATTATAAAGGATTAAGCCCCGA
>DASUOY010000064.1:0-3437 GCA_036276395.1 Pseudomonas sp. | reverse complement strand
GTGCGCGGGCGTGCGCTCGACATGGGCCACGGCTTTGCCGGCATTCATCCAGCTGACCTCGCCTGGTCCCACCAACTGGTCCGAGCCCAGGCTGTCCTTGTGCTGTAGCTGGCCTTCGAACAGGTAGGTGAGGGTGGCCAGGCCAATATGTGGGTGCTGGTTGATATTCATGCCGCTGCCAGGCGGGTAGTCCTTTTCCAGGATATGGTCGAAAAATACGAAAGGCCCGACGCTGCGGCATTTGGCCGAGGGCAGCGGGCGCAGTATAGGTTGCCCGCTGATATCCTCCTGGCGCGGCTGGATCAGGATAAATCCGCTCATAGTTCGCTCTCTTGCAAGTAGGTGTTGATCCTGACCTCGCTGCTGCTCATCAGCTTGTGGATTGGGCATTTGTCGGCGATGCGCAGCAGTTGCTGGCGCTGGGCGGCGTCGAGCTCGCCGTGCAGTTGCAGCTCCACCGCCAGCTGGTAGTTACCCTGGCGCTCGGCGCTGTCGTCGCGCTTAAGTTGCAGGTCCAGCCCGCTCAGGGGGATGCCTTTCTGCCGGGCATAGACCATCAGGGTCAGGGCCTTGCAGGCACCCAGGGCCGCGTCGAACAGGTCGTGGGGTTCTGGAGCGGAGGCGTTGCCGCCAAGCTCGGCGGCAACGTCACTGTAGAGCAGGTGTTCACCGATCGTGATGCTGTGGCGCAGACCGTTTTCTGTGCTGATGCGGATCATGGGGCGCTCCCTGGCTATGGCGGTACGCCTTAACCTTAGGCGACGCGGAAACGCCCCACCAGCAGTTGCAGTTCACCGCCCAGACGCGCCAGATTGATGCTGGAGGCCGCGGTTTCCTCGCTGGCGGAGGCGGATTGCTCGGCCACGTCGCGGATGCTGCTGACGCTGCGGCTGATATCCACTGCCACGGCGGTCTGCTGCTCGGCGGCGGTGGCGATCTGCTGGTTGAGCTGCTGGATGCTCGCCACCGCGTCGGTGATGGCGCGTAGCGCCTGGCCGGCCTGATTCGCATCGGCGCAGGAGAGTTCGGCGAGGTCGCGGCTCTTGTCCATCAGCTGCACGGCCTGCTCGGCGCCGCCCTGCAGGCGCTGGATCAGCTGCTCGATTTCGGCGGTGGAGCTCTGGGTGCGCACGGCCAGGGCGCGCACCTCGTCGGCCACCACGGCGAAGCCGCGACCCTGTTCGCCGGCCCGGGCCGCTTCGATGGCGGCGTTGAGCGCCAGCAGGTTGGTCTGCTCGGCCACGGCCTTGATCACGTCGAGCACGCCGCCGATGTTCTGGCTTTGCGCCTGCAATTGGGCGATGACCTGGCTCGACTGACGCACTTCCTGGGCCAGGGTCTCGATCCGGATTATGGTCTGGCCGACCACGCCGTCACCCTGGCGGGCGCGCTGATCGGCCTGCTGGGCCGAGTCCGAGGCGGTTTCGGCATGCCGCGCCACTTCCTGTACCGTCGCCGCCATCTGCTGCATGGCGCTGGCCACCTGATCGGTTTCCAGCTTCTGCTGGGTGATGCCGACACTGCTCTGTTCGGTGACGGCGGACAGCTCCTCGGCGGCGGTGGCGATCTGGGTGATGCCACCGGCCAGCTCTTGCAGCAGATGGCGCAGGCTGCGGGTCATCTCGCCCATGGCCTGCATCAGCTGGCCGATTTCGTCTTGGCGCTGGCCGTCCAGTTCGCCGCTGAGATCGCCGGCGGCGATGCGCTGGGCGGCGCTTACCGCCTGGCGCAGTGGCCGTACTATCAGGGCGCTGATCACCAAAGTGGCGAGTACGCCGATGACGAAGGCCACCGCGGCGCTGATCAGGATCAGGCGTTCGGCCGCGTTGCTCTGCACTTCCAGGGCCGTCAGGTGTTCGGCATAACTGCTGTCGGCGGCCTCCATCACCGCGCGGGCGCTGTCGCGCATCTGGTTGCCGGCCATGTCGTAGGCGGTGCTGCTGGCGCGCAAGGCGTTCAGCTGCTGCCGATAGTGTTGCAAGGCCTGTTCGGTTTCGGCCAGCAGGCGTTGCTGCTGTTCGTCGCTCAGGCGCTCGTGCAGCAGCGCGGCGCTCTGAATCAAGGTTTGCAGCTCTTGTTCCAGGGTGGTGGTGACCTGTTCGTCGCCACGCAGCAGGCGGGGTTCGAGGTCGCGCACGGCATGCAGGCGCTGCATCAACGCACCGACGTCACTGGCCAGGTCGGACAGCTCCAGGGCCAGGCTGTCGTCACTTGACGCCAGCTGGTCGCGGATATCCCCGTCGAGGCTGGCGCGCAGCTTGTCCAGTCCCTGGCCGGCCTGCTGGGCGCTCTGCTGCAAGGCATTCTGCGCCTGGTCGCGCTGGCGGTAGGCGCTGGCGTAGCTGTCCAGATGCTTGCCATAGGCCTGGCTATCGCCGCGGATGTCCTGCAGCACCTGGATATGCTGCGGGTCGGTTTCGCTGGCCAGGTTGGCGCTGGCGATCTGGTCCAGCTTGGCAATGGCTGCTTGCGCCTTGCCGACGTAGGCGTCGTCGCTGCGCAGGGCGAAGTCTTTCTCGTTGCGCCGCGCCTCGTAGATCTGCAAGTTGATGCCGGCCAATTCGTTGGCCGTGAGAAATCCCTGGTGCAGACGGTTGAGGGCCAGGTAACCAAGGGCTGCAATGGCCAGGGTAAGGCTAAGAACCAGGGTGAACCCGAGGGCGAGTTTGTTGCGGGTCTTGAGATTGGCGAGAGTTCTGCTGATTGTCCCTGACATGCCAAGTGCTCCTTAAGGCTTATTTCTCACGGTCCATCGGTGTGACACTCATGTTACAGCGTGATGGCATCTGGCTATTTTGCAAGAAATAACCAGGAATTGGCCGATATGCCATGTCGGGCAAAGGCTGGGATGGTTTGTCCATGGCCAGGTAGTTTCCCCCTCATGAGCAGTGCCGGCTTTGGCAAAACGCCAGGCAGGCCGGGGCTTGCGCTTAGGGATCGGCGGGGCGGTACCAGAGTTCCTTGCGCTGGAATGGCGTGCGTGGCGGCAGGTCGGGGTTCTCCAGCGTTATCACCCGACGTTGCTGCAAGCGGGCCTTTTCCAGGGTGGCCCCGTGGTGCTGCTGGAACAGGGCGTCGAAGCTGCCGTCGGCGATCATCGCCTCCAGGCCATGCTCAATGTCGGTGGCCAGCCCGGCACGGGCGCGCGAGGTGAAGAAGTAGAAGGCCGTGGGGTAGTGCAGGACGATATGTTCGTCCACTTCCAGGGCCAGCCCCTCGCGGGCGGCCTGAGCCTGTTCTTGCCAGGCAACCACCACTTCGCGGGGGAACAGGTCGAAGCGGCCGGCGTCGAGCATGCGGAACAGGCTGTCATAGCTCTGGCTGGTGACCACCTGCAGGCCATTGGCGCGCAGGATGCGGGTATCCGGCCAGTCGGCGCGCTGGCCAAAGCGTATGGGTTTGAGGTCTTCGATGCCCTGCACCTTGGCCAGCCAGTC
>DASUOY010000063.1:0-4489 GCA_036276395.1 Pseudomonas sp. | reverse complement strand
CGATTTGCTGGCGATTTCCCGGGCAATGCCCATCACCCCATCGAGCAAGGCATCGGCATCGGCGTAGGTGCGGTTGACCAGGCCAATGCTGCACGCCTCGATGCCGTCAATGGTGCGCCCGGTAAAGGCTAGTTCGCGCATCATGCCGTCGCCAATGATGCGCGGCAGGCGCTGCAGGGTGCCCACATCGGCCGCCATGCCGATGTCGATTTCCTTGATCGAGAACTGCGCATCAGCCGTCGAGTAACGCATGTCGCAGGCCGAGATCAGATCGATCGCCCCGCCCAGGCAATAGCCCTGGATAGCCGCCAGTACCGGCTTGCGGCAATTATCTACAGCATTGAAGGAGGCTTGTAGTTCGAGAATCTTGCGCCGCAGCTTCTCTGCGTTACGCCCGACATCGGTACCCAACTGGCTGCCCACCGAGGCCAGCATCATCAGGTCGATGCCCGAGGAAAAATGCTTGCCGGCACCGGAGAGCACCACCACGCGCACTTCATCGGTGGCATCCACCCAGCGGAAGATGTCGATGATTTCGCTCCAGAAGTCCGCGTTCATCGCGTTAACTTTTTCCGGGCGATTGATCAGCACATGGGCGACCTTATCTGCCAACACGACATTAAAGGCTTTGTAGTCGGACACGGCAGTCATCCTTCAGCTAGGGCGCAAGCGCGCATGGATTTTTCTTATGCTAAAAACCGAGCAACTATAACAATCACGGCATAAATGTCGATGCTGGCCACTGTGATCCAGGCCACGCCATTAAAGTTAAGCTCAATTTTCAGTTATCGACGATAACCACTTGATCTGCTGAGGTTCGCCCCACTACACCCGACCTGCCTGATACGCCTCGACAGGCCGGGCAACGGTCAGGCCTTGATGCAGTCGACCGTGTACACACCCTCCTCGCGTTGCAGGCCGTGCACATCGGCATCGAAACCCGGGAAGCTGCGGTCGAAGGTGCGGGCGAAGACCAGGTAATCGATGATCGAGCGGGTCTGCGCGGTAAAGCGCTCGCCCGGCATGATCAGCGGAATGCCCGGCGGGTAAGGCACCAGCATCACCGCGGCGATACGCCCTTCCAGCTGCTCGATCGGCACCGCTTCAATCTCGCCACGCACCAGTTGGTTGTAAGCATCGGCAGGTTTGATCGCCACCTCCGGCAGCACCGTGTACATACGCTTGAGCGCCTTGGCCGTGGCGTTCTCGCGGTAGCAGGCATGCAGGGCGTCGCACAGATCGCGCAGGCCCATGCCCTGATAGAACGTCTTGCCGGCCTGGGCAATCGAAGGCAGCACATCGCTCAGCGGCAGGTTGGCGTCATAGCTGCGCTTGAACTCCAGCAGCTCGGTCAGCAGCGTACTCCACTTGCCCTTGGTGATACCCATGGAGAACAGCACCAGGAAGGAATACAGGCCGGTCTTCTCCACCACCAGGCCGCGCTCCCAGAGGAACTTGCTGACCACGGCCGCAGGGATACCCTGGGCGTCCAGAGTACCGCCTGCGGTCAACCCAGGAGTCACCAGGGTGACCTTGATCGGGTCGAGCAGCACATAGTCTTCGGCCACCTCGCCGAAACCATGCCACTCGGCCTGCGGCTGCAGCAACCAGTCGGCGGTGGCTATATTGTCGCCACCCGCCTGCGGCGGCTGCCAGATGCTGAACCACCAGTCATCGCCACTCAGGTTCTGCCGCAGGTTGGCCAGGGCGCGGCGGAAGCTCAGGGCCTCATCGAAGGTTTCCTGGATCAGCGAGCGCCCGGCCGGCCCCTCCATCATGGCCGAGGCCACGTCCAGCGAGGCGATGATGCCGTACTGGGGCGAAGTGGAGATGTGCATCATAAAGGCTTCGTTGAAGCGGTCCCGGTCCAGTTGGCGCTGGCCGCCATCCTGCACATGGATCATCGAAGCCTGGCTGAAGGCTGCCAGCAGCTTGTGGGTCGAGTGGGTGGTAAATACCAGCGGCGCCTTCTCGGTGCGCGCGGTGCCCATGCCGTAACGCCCGGCATAGAACTCGTGAAAGGCCGCATAGGCGTACCAGGCCTCGTCGAAATGCAGCACCTCGACGCTGTTGCCCAGGGTCTGTTTGATCAGCTCGGCGTTGTAGCAGAGGCCGTCGTAGGTGGAGTTGGTCACCACCACCAGCTTGACCATGGCCCCGCTGCTGCTCGGCACACGCCCCTTGGCCAGCGGGCTGGCATCGATCTTGGCCTGGATCGACTCGCGGCTGAACTCGGAGAGCGGAATCGGCCCGATAATGCCCAGTTCGTTACGCTCCGGGCACAGATACAGTGGGATGGCACCGGTCATGATGATCGAATGCAGGATCGACTTGTGGCAGTTGCGATCAACCAGCACCAGATCGTCGCGGCCGACCATGGAGTGCCAGACGATCTTGTTGGCGGTCGAGGTGCCGTTGATCACGAAATAGGTGTGATCGGCGCCGAAGTTGCGCGCGGCGCGAGCCTCGGCCTCGGCCAGTGGGCCGGTGTGATCGAGCAGCGAGCCCAGCTCCGGCACCGACACCGACAGATCCGAACGCAAGGTGTTCTCACCGAAGAACTGGTGAAACGCCTGGCCCACCGGGCTCTTGCGATAGGCCACGCCGCCGCCATGGCCAGGGGTGTGCCAGGAATAGTTGGACTGCGCGGTGTGCTGCACCAGTGCCTTGAAGAACGGCGGCAGCAGGCAATCCAGATAATTGCGCGCGGCACGGGCCACCTGACGGGCGAGGAAGGGCACGGTGTCCTCGAACAGGTAGAGGATGCCGCGCAGCTGGTTGAGGTCGGCCATGGCCTCGGCCGGCGCATTCTCGATGGTCACCTGCTCGCCGAGGGCGAAAATCGGCAACTGCGGCGCACGCACCCGGGATATGCGGATCAGCTCGACCATATCCTGCAACAGGTGCTTGTTCTCCCCTGCCCCCTCGGCGGCGACCAGGATGCAGGCCAGGCCATGATGGGTGGAGGCGACTATGCGCCCCTCGGCGGAGCTGGCAGTGGAGAGAATACTGAAGCCGTCCTGCTCCAGCTCATGAGCGATGGCGCGCACCCGATCACCGGCCACGGTATCGGCCTTGATGTCACGGTGCACGATCAGGACGGGGAATTTGAGGTCTTTATACATTGTGGCGTCCCTGAAGGTGGCAGGCCGAGCCTGCCTATCGCCTCAGGGTAGAGGCTGGCTCCGTCAGGCGGAACCCCCTCTGCGTGACGCTGTACGAAAAGGTCGCGAGTGGATAACTCGCGACGCTCTCAAACCTCGGCTTTCGGTTGTTCCAGCTGCACCCAGAGCGGCGGCGCGCCGGCAGATTTCTCGATGATGGCCAGACGCGCCAGGTGCGCGGCCAGTTCTTCGCTATTGGCCTGGATCACCCGTGTTCGCTGGCGTTCGGCGGGCAGGCGGCGAATCGCGCTGGGCTGCTGACGACCATTGCTGTCGCCTTCGGAACCGTCGCCGGCCAGGGACAAATTGGTCTGCCCCCCGGTCATGGTCAGGTAGACGTCGGCCAGAATCTCGGCGTCGAGCAAGGCGCCGTGCAGGTCACGACCGGAGTTGTCGACGCCATAGCGCTTGCACAGGGCATCGAGGTTGTTGCGCTGCCCAGGATGACGCTCGCGGGCCATCAGCAGGGTATCGAGAATCGAGCAGTGCTCGCTGATATCGGCGCGCTCGTCCTGCTTGATCAGGGCGAATTCATTGTTGATAAAGCCAACGTCGAACGCCGCGTTGTGGATGATCAGCTGCGCGCCCTTGATAAATTCGAAGAACTCGTCGGCGATTTCCTTGAAGCGCGGCTTGTCTTTGACAAAGTCGTTGGTGATGCCGTGAACCGCGATGGCGCCTTCGTCGATTTCACGATCAGGCTGCAGGTAGACATGAAAATGCCGCCCGGTCAGGCGCCGGCCGATCAGTTCGACACAGCCGATTTCGATGATCCGGTGGCCATCGGCCACCGGCATACCGGTAGTCTCAGTATCGAGTACCACACTACGCATGCTTTAACCCTCTCACTTCATCGACACCGCGGTTGGCCAGTTGGTCGGCGCGCTCGTTGCCCGGATGGCCGGTATGGCCGCGCACCCATTGCCAAGTCACCTGATGGCGATTGACCTGTTCATCCAGCGCCTGCCACAGATCGGCATTCTTCACCGGCTCTTTGGCGGCGGTTTTCCAGCCGCGCTTCTTCCAATTCGGCATCCACTCCTGGATACCCTTCATCACATACTGCGAGTCGGTAATCAGGCGCACCGAACAGGGCCGGGTCAGCGCGATCAAGGCGCAGATCGCCGCCATCAGCTCCATGCGGTTATTGGTGGTGTTGGGCTCGCCACCCCACAACTCCTTCTCCACACCCTTGCAAATCAATAACGCCCCCCAGCCACCAACCCCAGGGTTGCCCTTGCAGGCACCATCGGTGTAGATCTCGACCTGTTCACTCATGTAGCTGCAATCTCTCGTTCAATTTATGCGGTCGATGCTATTTGCGC
>DASUOY010000062.1:0-5757 GCA_036276395.1 Pseudomonas sp. | reverse complement strand
ATCGCTGTTTTCCGCCTGGGCCACGGTGCCCAGGCTGCCCATCAGAAACAGCCCGTGGATCGGCAGCGCCTGCTTGCCGCGGTAGGGCTTGTAGGCGAAGGAGCGGGTCAGGCGCTGTACTTCGGAAAGCAGTTCGTCATCTGGCTCGAAGCCGCTCAGGCCGGCCGGGGTCAGCCCCGAAACATAACCGGGCAGCAGCGGATGATTGACGTGGAACAGCAGCGGCAACAGCTTGAGGACCAGCTGCTGGCGCGTCGACAGGGCCTGCATGGCGCGCTGCAGGCGGCCCTGGTTGAGTTTGAGGAAGCGCGCCCGCAGCAGGCTCAAGACCTTGCGGTCGATGCCTTCATCGATATCCGGACGGATTTCCTGGGAACGGCTCATACACAGGCTCTGCGTGGCGCGCGGCGCGTCTGCTCAGGCTGAGCGCCGGTGTGCGGCAGCCTGCACCCGCGACCGCGGGAGTGCGGGCGCGATGGCGCAGGCGGTGGTGGTTCAGGCCACTGCAGGCACATTGAGGATGGTCAGCAGACCCTGCGCATGTTCGGCGGCATCCAGCCCCAGGCTGGTCAGGTAGCCACCATCGGCCTGGCTGATCAGGCCCTTGTCATGCAGGCGTTTGGCCGCGGCGATGGCCGTGGCGGCGGCAGTGTGATGGACCTTGATGCCTTCCTGGGTGTTGCCCAGGTTGAACAGCGCAAGAATTTCCAGCTCGGCAATCAGTTCGGGAGTAAAGGCCATAGGTGCTCCTGCTTCTTGTTGTGATGAGCTGCGCCCTGGTGGCGACAGCGGAAGCGGCGTGCGGCGATCGGGTGGGACTGCTGCTGCCAGTCCAGGCAGTGTAGTGAAGCCCCGGCCAATCTGCCGCCAGTCGATGCTGCCAGAAGTCGCGCGGCTGCGGGGTAAAAATTTATGGCCTGCCATCCATGGCGGCCAGTCTTCTAATCCTGGGCGGGCAGCTCCGGCAGGGCGCGCAGGCCTTGCTCGTAGCGGGCGGCGTCGAAGGCGCGGTCTTCGCGCAGCATGCTGTCGATCTCGTCGGCCAGCACCAGGGCCATCAGCTGCAGTATCTCCTCGCGCTCATAGCCGACCAGCAGCAGCTTGTTCAGCACCGCCTGGGCAAAGGCCGGCTCGCCGGCTTCCAGTTGGTTCTCGATGGCCTGAATCAGGGTCGCTTCGGCGAAGCTCTCTTCGCTGTCGTCATCTTCGTGCACGGGGTTCTCCAGATTAGGGGGCGGTGGGCGCCTGTTCATAGAAACGCTCGGTCAGGGCCTTGCCGTGCTGCTTGCTGAGCAGCTTGCGCAGGGTGCCGTCGGCAATCATGGCCTGCACATGTTGGCGCAGCCAGTCGATGCTGGTCTGGTCCAGGGTGCGCCGCGAGAGGTACAGGCCGACGCTGAAGGCGTCCGATTCCGGCACCTGGATAATGCGCAGCTGTTCACCCAGGGCCAGCTCATCCAGCTCCTTCTGGTAAACCCCGGCGGTCATCACCGTGGCCTGGATGCGCCCGGCCTGCAGCTTGAGGAACAGATTGTTCGCGGTGGGCGACAGCTGGATGCGCTGCTGGGCATAGAGCGGAGCCAGGCGCTGGTCGAAGTAGGGACCGCTGGAGTGGCCACGGATCAGGCCGATCTTGATATTCGGGTTGGCCAGCAATTGCTCCAGGCTGTCGATGCCGGCGCCCTGCCTGCGGTCGATCAGGATGTCGTTGCGGTTCTTGAAGTACTCGACAAACACGCCCTGCTGGTCGCGCTCCGCAGTGCGGATGGTCGGCGAGATGATGTCCAGTTGCTGCATATCGGCCTCATGCCAGACGCGCATGCGCGGCAGCGGCCAGAGCTGGAAGGTGCAGCCGCTGCGCTGTCCCAGTTCCTCGTAGAAATCGAAGGAGGAGCCGGCCGGCGTGCCGTCATCCAGCAGGTAGTAGCTGTAGCCGATCTGCGAGATGCCCACGCGGTAGGCATGCGAGCAGTTACGGTCGGCCCAGGCGAGGCCGCTGAACAGCAGGCAGAGCAGAAGCACAATGGCGGGCATGGCAACTCTTGGGTTGAGTGCGGGGGAGGGGCCGGTGGGACGGCCCGGCCCTATTCTGCAGCCCAGTTTAGCGGCTGGCCAGCAGCTCGCGGCCGCGCTGTACCGCGGCGCGCACCTGGTTCGGCGCGGTGCCGCCGATATGGTCGCGGGCATTCACCGAGCCTTCCAGGGTCAGCACGGCGAACACGTCCTGCTCGATCTGATCGCTGAACTGGCGCAGTTCGTCCAGGCTCATCTCGGCCAGGTCCTTGCCGCTTTGCACGCCATATTTCACCGCGTGGCCGACTATCTCATGGCAATCGCGGAACGGCAGGCCTTTGCGCACCAGGTAGTCGGCCAGGTCCGTGGCGGTGGAGAAACCGCGCAGCGCCGCTTCGCGCATGATGGCGTGCTTGGGCTTGATCGCCGGGATCATATCGGCGAACGCACGCAGGCTGTCGCGCAGGGTGTCGGCGGCGTCGAACAGCGGTTCCTTGTCTTCCTGGTTGTCCTTGTTATAGGCCAGGGGCTGGCCTTTCATCAGGCACAGCAGGCCCATCAGGGCGCCGAACACCCGGCCGGTCTTGCCGCGTACCAGCTCCGGCACGTCGGGATTTTTCTTCTGCGGCATGATCGATGAACCGGTGCAGAAGCGATCCGGCAGGTCGATAAACTGGAACTGCGCGCTGGTCCAGAGCACCAGCTCCTCGGAGAAGCGCGACAGGTGCATCATGGCAATCGAGGCGGCGGCGCAGAATTCGATGGCGAAGTCGCGGTCCGACACGCCGTCCAGGGAGTTGCCGCCCACTGCGTCGAAACCCAGCAGCTGGGCGGTGATTTCGCGCTGGATCGGGTAGGTGGTGCCGGCCAGCGCGGCCGAGCCCAATGGCATGCGGTTGGTGCGCTTGCGGCAGTCGACCAGGCGTTCGTAATCGCGGCTCAGCATCTCGAACCAGGCCAGCAGGTGATGACCGAAGGTCACCGGCTGCGCGGTCTGCAGGTGGGTGAAACCGGGCATGATGGTTTCCGCTTCGCGCTCGGCCTGCTCCAGCAGGCCCTGCTGCAGGCGGGTGATTTCGCTGAGGATCAGGTCGATCTCGTCGCGCAGCCACAGGCGGATATCGGTGGCCACCTGGTCGTTGCGGCTGCGGCCGGTGTGCAGTTTCTTGCCGGTGATGCCGATGCGGTCGGTCAGGCGCGCCTCGATATTCATATGCACGTCTTCCAGATCGACGCGCCAGTCGAACTGGCCGGCTTCGATCTCGCCCTGAATCTGCGTCAGGCCGGCGATGATGCTGTCGCGCTCGTCGCCTGTGAGCACGCCGACCTTGGCCAGCATGCTGGCGTGGGCGATGGAGCCCATGATGTCGTGGCGGTACAGGCGCTTGTCGAATTCGACGGAAGCGGTAAAGCGGGCCACGAAGGCGTCGACAGGCTCGCTGAAGCGGCCGCCCCAGGATTGGTTGGTTTTTTCAGTGCTCATGGAGTTCGCTCGGCTGGTGCGCAAAAACAGGCTGGCCGTGGGTGGTGGCCGGCAAGGCGGAAAAAGTCGGCCAATAATAGCAGGCTGGCGAGCAAAATCGCCGCGTCGCTTTGTCGGTGCGCGGCGGCCGCCCTGCGCCGGGCAATGTTGCCTCGGTCACAGTTTTGCCGACTGGGCGGCGCTTCGGTGCTTTAATTTGCCCGGTCGCAGCTGTCTATCTTGCTGCTGAGCGGGGCTACGCGGAAACTGCGGCGATGAAAATAAAAAAACCTGTTGCGCAGCAACCCCTAGCCCCGGCCGACGATTTCTTCGTGCCGGAACTCTGCCAGCCGGAAGCGCTACTGAGCATGGTGCTGCTGGCCGAGTTGCTGGTGCTGGTGCTGGTGCTCTCCGAACCCATGCTGCCGGGCTTCGACTGGGTGCGCCTGGCGCTGACCTCGCTGTTTGTGCAGTGGAACGTCTTGCTCTCGGCGGCCCTGCTGTGTCGCCTGCGCCCGCTGATGGCGCGCATGCGTGCGGCCAGCGCGGGCGCACTGTGTTGCGCCATAGTGGTCGGCCTGACCCTGGCCTGCACTGCTGTGGCCGAGTATTACCAACTGGGCGGGCCGCTGCCGCGCACCGGTGAGGTCAACCTGTACCTGCGTCACGCCTTGATCAGCCTGATCATGTCGGCGCTGCTGCTACGCTATTTCTATCTGCAGAGCCAATGGCGCCGCCAGGAGCAGGCGGAGCTGCGCGCCCGTATCGAATCGCTGCAGGCGCGCATCCGCCCGCACTTTCTGTTCAACAGCCTGAACAGCATCGCCAGCCTGGTGGTGATCGATCCGTACAAGGCCGAACAGGCCGTGCTGGATCTGTCCGATCTGTTTCGCGCCAGCCTGGCCAAGCCCGGCAGCCTGGTGCCCTGGCGCGAGGAGCTGGAGTTGGCGCAACGATATTTGTCGATCGAGCGCTATCGGCTTGGCGAGCGACTACAGTTGCAGTGGCAGATAGTCGATGTGCCAGACGATCTGCCGATTCCGCAACTGACGCTGCAACCCTTGCTGGAAAACGCCCTGATCTACGGCATTCAGCCGCGCATCGAAGGGGGGCTGGTCAGGGTCGAGGCGCGTTATGACAAGGGGGTATTCCATTTGTGCGTGAGCAATCCCTACGAGCTGACGGATGAGCCGCAGTCTTCCGGCGGCACCCATCAGGCCCTGAACAATATCGATGCGCGCCTGGTGGCACTTTTCGGCACGCGGGCCAGTCTCAGCGTAGAGCGCCGTGACGGTCGCCACTTCACCTGTCTAAGCTATCCTTGTGCCAGACCCATGCAGGAAGCCAGCGCAATATGAATGTCCTGATTGTCGATGACGAACCCCTGGCTCGCGAGCGCCTCAGTCGTATGGTGGGTGAGCTCGAGGGCTACCGCGTGCTCGAACCGGCTGCAAGCAACGGTGAGGAGGCGCTGAGCCTGATCGACAGCCTGAAGCCCGATGTGGTGTTGCTGGATATCCGCATGCCGGGCCTGGATGGGCTGCAGGTGGCGGCCAAGCTGTGTGAGCGCGAAGCGCCGCCGGCGGTGATTTTCTGTACTGCCCATGATGAGTTCGCCCTCGAGGCTTTCCAGGTCAGCGCGGTGGGCTATCTGGTCAAGCCGGTGCGCGCGGAAAGCCTCAGTGAGGCCCTGAAAAAAGCCGAGCGTCCCAACCGCGTGCAACTGGCTGCCCTGACCCGCCCGGCTGGCGACAATGGCGGCGGGCCGCGCAGCCATATCAGCGCACGTACGCGCAAAGGCATCGAGCTGATTCCGCTGGGCCAGGTGATCTACTTTATCGCCGACCACAAGTACGTGACGCTGCGCCATGCCGGCGGCGAAGTGTTGCTCGACGAGCCGCTCAAAGCCCTGGAAGACGAATTCGGTGATCGCTTCGTGCGTATCCACCGCAATGCCCTGGTCTCCCGCGAGCGCATCGAGCGCCTGCAACGCACGCCTCTGGGGCATTTCCAGCTCTACCTCAAGGGCATGGACAACGAAGCCCTGATCGTCAGTCGCCGGCATGTGGCCGGGGTGCGCAAGCTGATGCAGCACCTTTAGCTACCTGACTGGATCTGCTGCGCGTCGGCGATACTGCGTTGGAAATAGGCTCGGAATGCTCATTTACAGCAGTAAACTCCGCTTCCTCGCCTGCTTGACCAGCCGGAGGCTGTTACTAACGTAGCGCCTTGCCTCGCTCTAGCTCGCGAGCTCCGATATTGATTGCTAAGGGGCTTTGGCG
>DASUOY010000061.1:0-2157 GCA_036276395.1 Pseudomonas sp. | reverse complement strand
GCCCAGCTGGTCGGTGAGGCGCGCCTGAACATCTACGCCAAGACCATGGAGCTGATGTCCTGCGCCGCTGGTGGCGCCAACTGCGTGACCACCGCCGAGCAGGCCGCGCGCACCATTTACCTGACCAACGCCTACGCCAATGTGTCCCTGGGCTATGGCAAGAGCCAGCCGCTGCTGTTCGATGTGTCGAGCAATGGCCAGTTCGTCCTGGAGCTGTCCAATCCGGTATTGGACCCACTCAACCCCGCCGCCAATGTCGACACCCGCAGCGGTATCGGCAAGACCCGCGCCGACGACTTCTACGCCAACGCCCCGCGCAGCAATATCGTGATCGGCAATCTCAACTTCGGCGGTACCCGCCCGGGCGCCGGGCAAGTGCCGACGGGCGGCTACAACTTCGGCCAGAGCGAGATTCGCGGTATGAGCTTCAACTACCTAAAGGTGACCAGCCGTGATCTATAAAGCACTCGCTGCCTGCCTGTTTGGCCTGTGCCAGCCCGCGCTGGCGGAACTGCAGGCCCTGGATGATGCCGCCCTGAGTGAGTTGAATGGCCAGGGCGGGGTCTATCTGTCCGGGGAGTTCAGCATCAACAAGGATGGCGGGGTGCTCTGGAGCAAACCCGCCAGCAACACGCCGAGCACCTGGACGGCCACTCAGCGCAGTTGTGCCACCGCCGGCTCCGCCACCCCGGAGCATTGCGGCATGCGCATGGCGGTGCGCTCCGAGGCCACCGGCGGCTGGTATGTGCTGGATAACATGAAAGGCATTTTCAGCTTCGAGGGCCTGACCCTGCGCACCCGCACCATCAATAGTGGCTTCAATGGCGATGGCGCGACCTTCAACCAGGATGTGCTGGAGTTCGGCCTGCCCAGCCAGGTGAAGTTCAAGGATGGCAGCTTCGCCTTCGGCGTGGCCAACCAGGGCGGCTGGCGCAATAACGCCATCAGCCTCGCCAATGGCGGCGACCCGAGCTATCAGCAGACCAATATCTTCTCGGCCAAGATCGACGGCACCATCCGTATGCAGGGCAATGTGCTGATCTTTCCGAAAAACTGAGGAGCAGGGCCATGTCTCGCCATTCGTTGTTGTTGCTCGCGCTGCTCAGCCCCCCGCTCCTGGCCATGCAGGCCCTGGACGATCAGGCCCTGTCGGCGGTCAGTGGCCGCGATGGCATCAGCCTGCAGACCAGCGGCCAGGGCTGGTCGGCCAGCAGCATCGACTACGGCCAGGATGGCCAGACCCTCAGTTTCAAGGGCGTCAGCAATACGCCGCAAACCCCGGGCAGCAGCTCCACCACCACTGTCGATGTGCAGGACGGGCAGTTGCAGGTGCAGCACAGCGGCGCGGCGCAGATGCTGGCCATCGACAATATCGAGCTGGCCGGCAGCAGCAAGAGCTTCGGCGCCTTGCGCGCCTTCTACACCCTGGGCGGCAGTCTGAAGTTGAGTGGCGGCGGGGCCAGTGGCGTCAGCGGCTTTGCCGTGGATGACAGCCAGCTGTCGCTGAGCGCCGCCACCTTCTATTACCGCGACAATGGCTTCGATCTGATAGTCAAAGGCCTGTCCTTCGACACCTACCTGAACAACGCCTATATCGATATCGTCGGTGGCGGCAGCGGCCAGGAGATCAAGCTGGACCTGGGCGACTCGCGCTTTGTCGCCTCGATTGCCGGCATTGCTCTGGATCTGGCCCATGGCGAGGCGACACCCGGTGTGGCGGCCACCCCAGGCAACCCGGACCTGCGCGACGGCGACGCCGGGCGCAGCTTCGGCCGGCTGGATATGGACCTGCGCCTGGGCGGCAGCATCAGCATCGCCGGCGGTGGCGCCAGCGGCGAGGGCCTGCGCATCAAACCCAATATCACTATCGCCAACAGCCTGTTCCAGTACCAGGACGAGGGCGTGCTGCGCGCCGAGAACTTCGCCGGCAGCCTGATCAGCAACGCAGGTTTGACCCTGGATCTTGAGCAGGACGGTGTGGGCAGCTACGCCAAGCTGGCCTTCAGCGATCTCAAGTTCAACGCCACTCTGGGCGGCCTGATCATGGGCAACCCGGCCAACCAGAAACTCGGCAGCCTGGCCCTGGACCTGAATTTCCAGGATCAGGGCGCGCGGCAGAACTGGGTCAAATTGCGTCCGGGCGGCGATAGCAATTCC
>DASUOY010000060.1:0-6543 GCA_036276395.1 Pseudomonas sp. | reverse complement strand
GACCTTCGAGTGCGTGCTGTTGCCCGATGACAATGCGCTCTATGTGATTGCCTCGGATGCCGGCTACGGCTTCGTGGTCAAGGGTGAAGACCTGCAGGCCAAGAACAAGGCCGGCAAGGCCCTGCTCAGCCTGCCCAACGGCGCCCGGGTGGTGGCGCCCAAGCCGGTGGCTAGCATCGAGAACGACTGGCTGGCGGCGGTGACCACCGAAGGCCGCCTGCTGCTGTTCAAGGTCGCCGACCTGCCGCAACTGGGCAAAGGCAAGGGCAACAAGATCATCGGCATCCCCGGCGAGCGCGTGGCCAGCCGTGAGGAATACCTCACCGATCTGGCCGTGCTGCCGGCAGGTAGCACCCTGGTGCTGCAGGCTGGTAAGCGCACCCTGTCGCTCAAGCCTGACGATCTGGAGCACTACAAGGGTGAGCGCGGCCGGCGTGGCAACAAGCTGCCGCGTGGCTTCCAGCGCGTTGACAGCCTGTTGGTCGAGCCGCTCGGTTAACCGCTGGCGAGCCGGGCGGCGTGCTGCTGGAGTCGCGCGCCGCTTTGGCGGATCATAGACGGCCCAAGGATGCGCGTGCGCATCCGCCATTTACCTGTGCATGCCGGCCGGCTTGGCCGGCAGGATGAGTGTCATGACTCTACTGCGGCAACTTCCCCTCTGCCTGTTGCTGGTCGGCGCGTTAGGCCTTAGCGGCTGCGCCGCGTACCAGCCGGTGACCCTGTACCAGCTCGAAGCGGGTGAGCTGGCGGTGCCGGCGGGCGATCAGGGGCTGGCGGTGCTGCTGGGCCCTGTCTCGGTGGCCGATTACCTGCAGCGCGAGACCCTGCTGCAGCGCCAGCCCGATGGCAGCCTGACCGCCGCGGATAATGCCCGCTGGGCCGGCAATCTGGCCGCCGAGATCGATCAGCAGTTATTGCGCCAGCTGGCCTCGCGGCTCGACAGCCAGCGCCTGCTGTTGGCCCCGGCTACGCCAGGCTTTATTCCGCAAGTCAGGGTGGCGTTGTCTATTACCCGTCTGGATTCCGGGCCGCAGCGCCCCGCGGTGCTGGAGGCGCAATGGCGCCTGGCGGCGGCCGATGGCAAATTGCTCGATGGTCGCCTGGTGCGTCTGGAAGAAGCACATCAGGGCACCTTGGTCGATCAGGTGCGGGCGCAGAGCCTGGTGTTGCAGCAGCTGGTCGAACAACTGGCGCTGGCCGTGGAAACCTATGCCAGCCCGCCACCGTTGGCGGCGCCCCAGCCCAAGCCGGCGCCGGCCAAGCCCGTGGCGAAGCCGCCAGCACCGAGGATTCCGGTGGCGCAGCCCCAGCGCAACGAGGCGGAAGTGTTTCGTTTCTAGTGAATGGGTCTTAGAGCCTGTTTACGATCTCGCGAGCAAGAGTCCTACAAGGCGCTACGTAGTAACAGCCTTCGGCTGGTCAAAACGGCGAGGAAGCGGAGTTTACTGGTGTAAATGAGCATTCCGAGCCTGTTTTTAACGCAGTAGGGCCGACGCGCAGCAGATCGTAAGCAGGTTCTTAGTTGCTCTCGTGCATATGCGCCAGTTGCCGCTCCAGCAGGGACGGGTAAGGCTCCAGCAAACGCTCCACGCAGTAGGCCCCCTGCGGGCTGGCAATGCCGCGAATGCGCGCGTGCTGGCGTACCTGCGGGTCGTCGGCAATGCGCCGCTCGACCAGCAGCAGGTTGCGGCTGTGCTGTGACAGCGCCAGGGCATCCTGCGCCGTTTCGCTAAGCAGCAGGTCACCCTGGCCGAGTTCGGCGAGGTTTTCGCCTTGCGTCAAACCAAGCTGCAGTTGCAAGGTGATGCCGCTGTCGGCCACCTCGATTTGCAGGGCGTGGCCGAGGGCGCGCATCAGTTCGCCACAGCAGATGGCGTGGGTCAGATAGTCCTCACCACAGGCCTGGCGGTGGAACAGCATCAGGCTGCTGCCATCGCCCAGGGTATGCAGTTCGCCTTGATAGAGGGCGGCGGCCTGATCCAGGCAATCGCGATAGCGCTGCAGCAGCTCCAGCAGGCGGCTGCGCGGCAGGCGGCGCAGTTGCTCCTGGGCACCCAGCTGGATGGCCAGCACCGCGCAGGGCTGTGCAGGTTTGGCTAGTGCTGCGGGCAGGGGCGGCTCAGCGAATGGGCTGTCGTCGCGCAGATCGGCGAAAGGGTCATCGTCCAGCTGATCGAGCTGGCTGCGCGCCTGGCTGGGGCGTTCGTCGTCATGCAGATCCTCGGCATCCAGCTCGTCGAGGTGCGGGTCGTGCAGGTCGGGTACCGCAAAATCAGGCTCGTCGTCGAATGACTCCGGCAGGTAGTCGTCATCGTCTTGGGCGACCGGCTCGTCGTCGTAGAACGGCTGTTCTTCCGGCAACGCAGGCTTTTCTGGCACCAGGCGCGCTTGCAGCTGGCGCGCCAGATCGCCGATCTCGTCCTGGCGGCCGGCGCCGGGGGCGGGGTCATCCGGGTCGCGCAGCCAGACCCGCAGTTGCAGCAGCGGGGTGGAGATATGCCGGCCCAGGCGCATGCTCAAGGATAGGGTCAAGGCCAGCAGAATCAGGCTGAGAATGCCCATGCTCTGCAGGCTGATGGTCATCGGCTGTTGGAACTGCTGCATATCCAGGCTGATACGCAGCTGCCCGGCTATCACCTCCTGAAAGGTGATGGGCGTCGAGTACAGGCCTTCGGTCTCGCCCAGCATGCTCTTGCTCGGCCGCGCGCCGGCCTCGGCGAGGATGCGGTTGTCCACGCTGTAGATGGCGGCGTGGGCCACCAGCGGGTTTTTCACCAGATTGCCCAGCAGCACGTTGAGGCTGAGGATGTCGTTGGACACCAGCAGCTCGGTGGCCGAGGCCGCCGTCTGGGTGATCAGGCTGGTGCCCAGGGCTTCGGCCTGCTGCTGCATGGCATGCTTGAACTGCATGCCGATCACCCAGCCGTAGATCACCAGGGCCAGGGCCACCAGCAGCAGGCTATGGCTGACGATACGCAGGGCCAGGGGAATGCGCTTCTGGCGCAGGGCCTGGAACAGCAGCAGAAAGAAATTATCGGGTTTAACGGGGGCGGGCCGGTTCACGGGGCTCGGCTCTTGTCGACTGGAGTTGGCGCGCAGTATAGCGACCGCCCCGCAGCGGGCAAAGCGCCGTGCGTGGCTGTATGGCCGTGATATTGGGTAGAATGTGCGCCTTTTGTGCGGCTTGTTCAGTGTTTGCCAGGTCGCCTGCAATTCATCCTGTCTCGGAGAGTGCGCCTTGCGCGAAATCGTCCTGATCAATATTACCGGCGAAGACCGTCCCGGTTTGACTGCCGCCATCACCGGCGTACTGGCCCAGGGCGGGGTAAATATCCTCGATATCGGTCAGGCGGTGATTCACGACACCCTGTCGTTCGGCATCCTGGTGGAAATTCCCGACAGCGCCGCCGCTTCGGCCGTGCTCAAGGACATCCTGTTCACCGCCTACAAGCTCGATCAACAGGTGCGCTTTACCCCGGTCTCCGAGGCGGATTATCAGCAGTGGGTCAGCGGCCAGGGCAAGGCCCGGCATATCGTCACCCTGCTGACGCGCAAGGTTACCGCCGAGCAGCTGCAGCGGGTCAGCGCGATCACCGCGCGCTATGAGCTCAATATCGATCATATCGACCGCCTCTCCGGGCGCATGCCGCTGGATATGCCGGCCGAGCAGGGCAAGGGCTGTATCGAGTTCTCCGTGCGCGGTGAGCCGGCCGATCCGGCGGCCTTGCGCGCCGAATTCCTCAGCGTGGCCCAGGAGCTCAACGTCGATATCGCCTTCCAGCGCGACTCGCTGTTCCGCCGCAATCGCCGCCTGGCGGTGTTCGATATGGATTCGACGCTGATCGAGGCCGAGGTGATCGACGAACTGGCCAAGGCCGCCGGCGTCGGTGAGCAGGTTTCCGAGATCACCGAGCGGGCCATGCGTGGCGAGCTGGATTTTGCCGCCAGCTTCCGCGAGCGCCTGGCGCTGCTCAAGGGCCTGCCGGAAACCGTGCTGGCTGATATCGGCGCCTCGCTACGCCTGACCGAGGGCGCGGAAACCCTGTTCAGCGAGCTGCGCCGCCTGGGTTACAAAACCGCGATCCTGTCCGGCGGCTTTACCTACTTTGCCAAGCAGCTGCAGGCCAAGCTGGGTATCGACTATGTGTTCGCCAACGAGCTGCAGATAGTCGATGGCCTGGTCACAGGCGTGGCGGTGGAACCGATTGTCGATGCCCAGCGCAAGGCCGACCTGCTGCGCGAACTGGCGGCCAAGGAAGGCCTGCGCCTGGAGCAGACCATTGCCGTGGGCGACGGCGCCAATGACCTGCCGATGCTGGCGATTGCCGGTTTGGGCGTGGCGTTTCGCGCCAAGCCGCTGGTCAAGCAGTCGGCCAAGCAGGCCATCTCCACCCTGGGGCTGGACGGCATCCTGTACTTGCTGGGTTTCCGCGATCGCGACGGCCAGGAATAAAACCCTGACCCCACAAAAAAGCCGCCCGAGGGCGGCTTTTTGCTGCTGGCGATAATTACTCGTCGCCGGCCGAGAAGTCGTAATCCATCGACTGGCTCGGGCCCTGCAGGTAATGCCCCTGGATATAGTTGACCCCGGCCTGCCAGAGCGTGGCCAGCACGCTGGCGCTCTCGACGAAGGGTACTATGGTCAGCTTGGCCTGGGCATGCAGGCTGGCCAGCAGGGTTTTCAGGGCTTCCTGGTTTTCGACTTTGTTCAGGTCCTGGGAGAAGGAGCTGTCGACTTTGACGAAGTCGATATGCAGGTGCTTGAGGGTGTTGAAGGGGTTTAGCGAACAGCCGAACTGGGTCAGGGCCACCTTGCAGTGCAACTGGTTGAGGCCTTGGGTCATGGCCTTGGCCTGCTTGAGGTAGGCGATGGCGTCCGGCTCGCTGAACTGGAACACCAGGGAGTCCGACGGCAGGCGGGCGGCTTTCATGGCCACGCTGAGCCAGGGCAGCAGGGTCTGGTCTTGCAGGCTGCTCTCTGACAGGTGCACGAACAGGCGGGTGTCATGGCCCTTGCTGCGGTGGTCGGAGAGTAGCTTGATCGAATTGAGGATTACCCAGCGATCGATCTTCTCGGCCAGGCCGGCGTTCTTGGCCGCGCTGAACACTTCCAGCGGCGGGATTTCCTCGCCTTGCGGGCCAACCAGGCGCAGCAGCGCTTCGTAGTGCTCGAAGCTGTCGCCACGCAGGCTGATGATCGGCTGGAACAGCAGGCGGAAGCTGTTGTTCTCCAGGGCTTGCTGGATCATCGCGGTGATATTGCCGCGGCTGGCGGCGGCGGCCAGTTCGTTGGCCGGGTTGTAGATCTTCAGCGCATTGCCTTGTTTCAGTTCATCGGCGCAGCGGTGGGCGCGGTCGATCACTTCCTGGGCCTTGGCGGTTTTCTCGTTGAGGCCGGCGGCGCCAATCGACAGGCTGGTCTGCACCGTGCGCCCGCTGACATCGAACAGATGGCCCTCGACCTTTTTCAGCAGGGCGTCGAGGTCGGCCTGGCACTGCTCAGGCGTGAGGCTCGGCTGCAGTACGGTGAACACGTCATCGCCGAAGCGGGCCAGCTGGGCCTCGGCACTGAAGTGCGCGCGCAGCAGGTTGGCCAGGTCGGTGAGCAGCAGGTCGATGCCGGCCAGGCCGATATCGGCCAGCAGGCTGGCATAGCGGTCGACCCGGATATAGGCCAGGCAGGCCGGCTGGCTGGCATTGATCGCGCGCTCGGCGGCCGTATCCATCAGTTCGAGGAAGTGGCTGCGGTTGAACAGGCCGGTGACCAGGTCCTGGCTGCTGATCTCGCGCAGTTTCTCTTCCAGTTCGGCGTTGCTGCTCTGGGCGCGGATCACCACCTGGATGCACGGCTCGCCGTCGTAGGTGGCGGGGGAAAAGCTCATCTGGGCGGGGAAGCTGTGGCCGTTGGCCTTGATCCCGCTGCAGTTGAGCTCGGCCTGGCCTTCGGCGCTCTGGTAGTTTTTCAGGAAGTCCTTGAAGTTGCCCTGGTCGCCGCTGGCGATCAGGTCGATCATCGGCATGCCTTCCAGCTCGTCGGCGTCTTCGTAGGCGAAGAGCTCCAGATAGGCGCGGTTGGCGTAGATATGCATGCCGTCATGCACATAGGTGATGGCGTCGACGGAGCTGTCGAGCAGCAGCTGGCAGCGTTTTTCCGCCTCGCGCAGGGCTACTTCGCTGGCGCGGCGGGCGCGGCGCTCTTCCAGGTTGCTCAGTTCGCGTTTGGCCACCAGCACCAGGCGCTCATCCTCGCCTTGCGGCAGGGCGTCCTGGGCGCCCAGCATCAGCGCTTCGGTGATGCTGTCGGAGTCGTTGTCAGGCAGGAGCTGAATGACCGGAATGTCTTTGGCCAGACGGCGGATGCAGCCTATGGCCTCGCTGGGAGCGAGTTGCTCGCTGCTCGGTGCGCAGATCAGCAGGTCCCAGGGCTGTTGCAGGGCTTCGAGCAGGTCGTCGCTGGAGGTCAGGCGATGCACGCGGGTCGCGCGCCCGGCGTTGCGGAACAGGCTGACGAGGCGTTCGGCCTCGTTCTGCGAGTCTTCGAGA
>DASUOY010000059.1:0-4338 GCA_036276395.1 Pseudomonas sp. | reverse complement strand
AGCAGCACGCCCTGGGCCGGAGTAAAGGTGTTGGGGTTGAGCCCGGACTCCAGCCACAGGCCGTCGAGCAGGGCCGACAGGCCGATGGCTGCCAGCTCGGCATCGAAGCCCGGCCACTGGCATTCGGCTGCCAGCTGGGCGAGCACCGCGGCGAGCATGCGCCGGTACTCGCCATAGGAGTGCTCGTGAGCCTGGTTGATCGCCTCGGCGGTCTTCACCGCGCCCCAGAAGGCCAGCCAGGCCTCAAGCAGTTGCGGGTCGAGCAGTTCGGCCGAGAAGGAGGCCTGGAAGAACGCCGACAGCTGGGCCCGCGCCGCCGGCCCGGCGCCGGTCACGGCGTCCTGGAGCAGGCCCATGACCCGCCCGGTCACGGTGAAATAGGCCTCGGCGACCAGTTCGTCCTTGCCGCCATAATGGTGACTGATCAGGCCTACCGAGACCCCCGCCTCGGCGCAGATCTTGCGGATCGAGGTGCCCTTGAAGCCATGCTGCTTCAGGCACTTGAGCGTGGCCTCGACCAGATGCGCCTTGCGCAGTTCCGGTTCCAGGCGGGCAAAACGTATTGCGTGGGCCATGCCGATTTCCCCTGTGGTCAAAGGCGCGGCCCGCTTCGCTGGCGGGCCGCGCTGAACGACTGTACAGGATCACCGGCAAAGCGTCAGCGGCCCTGGGCCAGCTCCAGCGCCGCGACCTGCTGCGTCGCCTTGGCGTGGATCAGCCACTCGCCGATCGCCAGCGCCAAACCGACCCCGGCGAGGATCTTGCCGGCATGGTTCCAATCCATCGGCTCACCGGGCGTGACCACGAACAGCACGATGCCGGCCAACACATGCAGTCCCACCACGCCAGCCCAGAGGCAGGCCCAGGTATTGCTCAGGGGCATGCGGAAGGGGCGCGGCTGCGGATCGCTCAGGCGCAGCTTGATAAAGGCCAGGCACATCAACACGTAGGGCAGCATGAAAATCATCGCGAAGATCGACAGCAGGGTCCAGAACAGCTCCTCGGCGCTGCTCGCCACCAGGCCGTAGACCAGCATCACCACAATGCTCACCGCCGAGGCCAGCAGCGCCGGGCCGATGGGCGTGTGGTAGCGCGGATGCACCACGCCGAACAGCGCCGGCAGTTCGCCGGCCCGCGCCGCCGCTACCGCGGCGCGATTGGTGCCCATGCTCCAGGTGACCATATTGGTGAACAGGGTAAACAGCACGAAGCAGGCGATCAGGCTGGCGAAGGCCCCACCGAGGCCGTCATGGCCGTACATCTGGTACAGCGACTCGGCGAATATCTTGGTCACATCGGTCTGCTCGGTGGGCACCGCGGCCAGCACGCCGAGGGTGCCGAACACGTTGAAGGCACCGATCAGCAGGCCGGCGACAAGCACCGCGCGGGGGATATCGCGGCGCGGGTTGCGCATCTCCGCCGCGCTACAGCAGGCCAGCTCGGTGCCCATGATGCCGTAGACCATGACCCCCAGCGCGGCGATCTCCACCCCCGAGGACGGGATGATCGCCTCCAGGCTGAAGGGGTTGGCGAAGCCATGCTGCAGGCCATAGCGGATACCGCCTATGCCCAGAGCCAGCACGGCGACCAGTTTCATCAGGGCGCCGATGTTGGGCAGCCACTTGCCGATACCCAGCTTGACCGCGTTAAACAGCGCGGTCAGCAGGGCCAGGGCGATGCCGATGGCGATCTTGCTCCATAGGCTCAGCTCGGGCAGGAAGAACTCGCTGAGCATGGCGGCGAAGAGGATATACACCGAGGGCATCCACAGCGCGTTGTTGACCCAGTACATCCACGACAGGCGCGCCCCCCAGCGCTGGCCGAAGGCGGTGCGCACCCAGTGATAGACCCCGCCGCCAGCCGGATAGGTGGTGCCCAGCTCGGCGGTCATCATGGCCATCGGCACGAACAGCAGCACCAGCACATAGGCCCACCAGAACAGGCTGGTGGAGCCCAGGGACGCGGCCAGGGCGATCTGGTCCATAAACAGCATGGCCGAGACGGTGTAGAGCGTGACATCGCGAAAGCGCAGGACCTTGTTCTTGTTGTCGTCCATCGGAAGCCTTCCTGTGTTGATTTAGGTAGCGGCGCGCCGGCCCCGGCACGCCGGGCGACGCTAGTAGTGACCGGCCTGGCGCAGATCCTCCAGGGTTTCCAGGATGCTTTCGCGCAGCACGCGGACGATAAAGTCGACCTGCTCGCGGGTCAGAATCAAAGGCGGCGACATCACGTTCAGGTGCACCATGGGGCGCACCAGCAGGCCGCGCTTCTGCGCCCGCAGGTGCACCCATTCGCCGATATTCAGCTCCTCGGGGAACAGCGCCTTGCTCGCCTGGTCGGCGACAAACTCGACGCAAGCCATAAAGCGCAGGCCACGCACATCGCCGACTATGGGCAGGTCGCGCAGGGTGCGCAGCTGCTCCTCGAAGTAGCGACCGACCTCCTCGACGTGCTGCAGGATGCCCTCGCGCTGGATGATCTCGATATTCTTCAGCGCCGCCGCGCAGGCCACCGGATGCCCCGAGTAGGTGAAGCCGTGGGTAAAGCAGCGGCCCTTGCCCGGCTCGGCGATCACCTGCCAGATGCGCTCGGAGAACAGGCAGGCACCCAGGGGCTGGTAGCCGCTGGTCAGGCCCTTGGCGGTGGTGATGATGTCCGGCTGCACGCCGAACACCGCCTCGCTGGCGAAGAAATGGCCGAGGCGGCCGAAGGAGGTGACCACCTCATCGGCGATATAGAGGATGTCGTAACGCTGGCACAGCGCCCAGATGCGCTGGTGATAACCGGCCGGCGGCACCATCACCCCACCAGAGCCGAACACCGGCTCGCCGATAAAGGCCGCCACCTTGTCCGCTCCCAGTTCCAGCACCTTGGCCTCGAACTCCGCCACCAGGCTCTCCAGGTATTCCGCTTCACTCATGCCCTGCGGCGCGCGATAGCTGTAGGGGCAGCTGAGGTGATGGATGCCGTCCTGAATAAAGTCGAACTCGCCCTCACGGTCCACCCGCTTGCCGCCCAGGGACATGCCCAGGTAGGTGGAGCCGTGGTAGGCGTTGTGGCGGGTCAGTATCTGCTTTTTCTGCGGCAGGCCACGGCAGTTCTGGTAGTAGTGCACCAGGCGGATGGCGGTATCCACCGCGGTGGAGCCGCCGGTGGTGAGGAACACATGGTCGAGGTCGCCGGGTGCCAGCTCCGCCAGCTTGGCGCACAGCTCTACCGCGCGCGGGTTGGCCATGTCGCAGAAGGGGTTGGAATAGGCCAGCTGGCGGGTCTGGGCGGCGATGGCCTCGACCATTTCCTCGCGGCCCAGACCGATATTGGTACACCACATGCCGCCCACCGCATCCAGATAGCGATTGCCGGCCAGGTCATGGATATAGGCCCCGTCGCCCGCGCCTATCTGCAGCGCGTCCTGCTGGCGGTGCTCATCGAACAGGTGATAGCCGTGCATATAGTGGGCGCGGTCGAGGGCGGCCAGGCTGGCCTGATCACGAATGGCGGTGGGCATTGGCGTTACGACGGACATGGGCGGACTCCTGCATGGCTAGTGACTGGAGCCTAAGAACGCGGCAACCCCACAGCCATACCCCATTTGAGGGTATGCCCGCCCAAGTGGAGGAGCCTGGGTTATCCTGCGCCCATCACCAGCACTCGGGAGGCTCGCCATGCAGGGGCTAGCTCTGGACGCACTGCAGGATTGGCATCAGGCCCTGGCCAGAGCCATGCGGGCCAGCCACAGCCCGGCGTTCGCCGCCGCGCTGGTGGAGGCGCTGGCCAGCCTGGTGCCCGTGGAATCGGTGATGATCAATCTGGAACGCCGCGGCGGCGCGCCGACCCTGCTGCATGAGCGCGGCATCCCGGCAGAAAACCGCGAGCTGCTGCTACAGCGCTACTTTTCCCGCGGCTACCTGCTCGACCCCTTCTGCCTGGCGGTGGACCAGGGCCTTGGCGAAGGCTTCTACACCCTGGGCGAGATTGCCCCGGACGACTTCTTCGACAGCGAGTACTACAAGACCTACTACCTGGGCGCCGGCTCGGTGGAGGATTGCTACTTTATGCTCGAAATCGACCAGCAGCGCCGCATCTCCATCAGCCTGTACAACGGCCTCAGCGCTCGCCCCTTCCAGGCCGAGCAACTGGCCGTACTGCGCAGCCTGGCTCCGGTCATCCTGGAACTGGGCCGGCAGCACTGGCAGCGCGACCCGGGGGAACTGCAGCCCAACAGCCCGGACCTCAACCAGCAACTGCACAGCGCCTTTATGAGCTTCGGTGACGGCCAGCTGACCGCCCGCGAGCTGGAGGTCTGTCACCTGCTGCTACGCGGCCACTCGGCCAAAT
>DASUOY010000058.1:0-3488 GCA_036276395.1 Pseudomonas sp. | reverse complement strand
GAAGGTCTGATTCCGGTCAATATGTTCTATATCGGGCAGAGTCTGACCGACAATCTGTCGATGGAGGCCTTCTATCAGCTCGAGTGGGACCAGACGGTTGCCGACAACTGCGGCACCTTCTTCTCCAGCAGCGATGTGGTGGCCGATGGCTGCGACAACAACCTGACCGTACCCGGTAGCACAACCCCGGCGGGTGTTGCGGCTATTCGTGCGTTGCAACCTTTTGCCGCGGCAACCGGCTCGGGTTTCGATATCGAAGACGAGGGGGTAGTCGTGCCCCGTGGTGGTGATCGCGATGCGCGCGACAATGGCCAGTACGGCCTGGCCTTGCGTTGGCTGGGCGAGAATACCGAGTACGGCGCGTATTATATGAACTACCACAGCCGCACTCCTTTCTTTAACACCCAAACGGCAGATTCAGCGACCTTTGCCCAGTTCGCCGGGGCACCGGCTGCGGCTGATCCAAGCACTACCCTGGGCGCGCTCTGCGCGGCTTTCGGTGGCTTCCCCGCGTGCTTCGGTAACGCCGTCTTCAACGCCTCGGTTCCTGCCCTGGCGCAAGTCACCGCGCTGGGTAATGGTCAGTATTTCCTGAGCTATCCCGAAGATATCCGCCTCTATGGCTTGAGCTTCTCGACTGTATTGCCCACCGGCACTTCCTGGGCGGGCGAGGCGAGTTATCGGCCTAATGCACCGATCCAGATCAACAGTACGGCGCTCAATACCGCGCTGGTCAATCCGCTCACCGGCGGTACGGCTGCCCCCACCATCGAAACCACGCCAGGCGCCGATAACCAGGGCTATCGGCGTAAAGAAATCACCCAGGTGCAAACCACTTTCACCCACTTCTTCGATCGGGTGCTGGGAGCAAGCCGCTTGACCGTTGTAGGTGAAATTGGTGCTGCCCACGTGGGCGGCCTGGAGCGCCGTGAAGATCTGCATTACGGCCGCGACTCCATCTATGGCGCCTACAGCGCGGCCAATGATGACGGTTTCGTCACCACCACCTCGTGGGGTTACCGCGTACGCGGCATCTTGGAGTACTCGAACGTGTTCGCTGGGGTGAACCTGCGTCCGAGCGCGTCCTGGTCCCATGATGTTGACGGTTATGGCCCTAATGGTCTGTTCAATGAAGGGTCCAAGGCCGTTAGCCTGGGTCTGGATGCCGACTACCAGAACACCTATACCGCCAGCCTTAGCTACACCGACTTCTTCGGTGGCGACTACAACACCGCCATCGACCGGGACTTCGTTGCCCTGAGTTTTGGTGTGAACTTCTGATCAACGCAGCGCAAAGGATCCGTCCATGATGAAAACTACAAGAATCCTGCAAACCGGGGCGCTGGCGCTGACCTTGTTGGCCAGCAGCGTAATGGCCGCCGTTTCCCCGGAGGAAGCGGCACAACTGGGTACCAGCCTGACGCCGCTGGGCGGGGAAATGGCTGGCAACGCCGACGGCAGCATCCCTGCCTGGACCGGTGGTCTGGCGGAAAATGCCGGCAGCGTCGATGGCAAGGGCTTCCTCGCCGACCCGTTCGCCAGTGAGCAGCCGCTCTACACCATCACCGCGGCTAACGCCGCGCAGTACCAGGACAAGCTGTCCCCCGGCCAGTTGGCCATGCTTAAACGTTACCCCGACAGCTACAAGATCCCGGTCTACCCGAGCCATCGCAGCGCGGCGGCGCCGGAGGCTATCTATGCCGCAGCGAAGAAGAGCGCGTTGAACACCAACAGCATCGACGGTGGCAACGGCCTGCAGAACTTCAGCGACAGCCGTTACTACGCCTTCCCGATTCCCAAGAGCGGCATTGAGGTGGTGTGGAACCATATCACCCGCTATCGCGGCGGCAACGTGCGCCGTTGGATCACTCAGGCCACGCCGCAGACCAATGGCTCCTACAGCCTGGTCAAGTTCGAGGACGAAATCGCCTTCCCCTCGGACATGCCCGACGTCGACCCGGCCAAGGCGGCCAACGTGCTGCTCTACTTCAAGCAGCGGGTAACCGCGCCGTCGCGTCTGGCCGGTAACGTGCTGCTGGTGCACGAGACCATCGACCAGGTTAAGGAACCGCGCCTGGCGTGGATCTACAACGCCGGCCAGCGCCGCGTGCGCCGCGCCCCGCAGGTGGCCTATGACGGCCCGGGTACCGCCGCCGATGGCATGCGCACCTCCGATAACTTCGACCTGTTCTCCGGTGCGCCAGATCGTTACGACTGGAAACTGGTGGGCAAGAAGGAGATGTATATCCCCTACAACAGCTACAAGCTGGACTCGCCGGCGCTAAAGTACGACGACGTGATCAAGGCCGGGCATATCAACCAGGACCTGACCCGTTACGAGCTGCACCGGGTGTGGGAAGTGGAGGCCACGCTGAAGTCCGGCGAGCGGCATATCTACGCCAAGCGCCATATGTACTTCGACGAGGACAGCTGGCAGCTGGCCCTGGTCGACCACTACGACGGCCGCGGCCAGTTGTGGCGGGTCGCCGAGGGGCATGCGCAGAGCTACTACCACCACAAGATGACCGGTTACACCCTGGAAGCGCTGTACGACGTGATCGCCGGTCGCTACCTGGCCCTGGGCATGAAGAACGAAGAGAAATCCGCCTACAGCTTCGGCTTTGATGCCAGCGGCGCCGACTACACCCCGGCTGCCCTGCGCAGTTCCGGCGTACGTTAAAGCCACCGAGCAACCTCGCAACTCCATGATTTAGGCGGCCCTCGGGCCGCCTTTTTTATGTTCAGCACATCCATGTGCTTCACCCCTTCGGGGCTTACGCGCAAAAACGCTCCCGGTGTTTTTGTGGCCTGCCATTCCTGGCGGCCACCCTGTGGGCCGTCACGCGTGACGTTAAAAAGTGCTCCTGGCACTTTTTTATTGGCGCGTATCAGCAAGGCAAATACAGCTACTGGTGTGGCCGCTATGGGGCTAGCCTGGGGCATCGCTTCCCAGCTTCAGCAGTAGCCGCCGACTCTATGACCGCCTACGCGCCATCTCCGCTTATCGCTGCGCCGTCCTGCGGTCAGGGTCGGCCGCTGCGTCAGCCGCCCGGGCATATCCAGCGCCAGGCACTGTTGCAGCGGCTGCTGGCCGATGACTGCCGGCTGCGCCTGCTGATCGCCCCGGCCGGTTTCGGCAAGAGCGTGCTGCTGGCCGATTGCGCCCGCCACTGTCCGCCGGACCATGAACTGCTCTGGCTTAATTGCGCGGCCGGGCTGGATGTGGCTCAGTTCGGCAGGTTGCTGGCGCAGGCCCTGGGCTACTCTGGGCAGCTGAGCCCTGGGGAATTGCTCGCGGCCCTGAGCCAAGAGCCGCGGCGCCTGTGGTTGATGCTCAATGACTATCCGGCAGCGCCGCCGGCCGAGCTGGATGCCTACCTGGATCAACTGTTGAATGCCGCGCCGGAGGGCCTGAACTGGTGGCTGGGCAGTCGCCGGCGGCCGGCGTGCAACCTGCCGCGCCTGCTGCTGGAGGGCGAGCTGCTCGA
>DASUOY010000057.1:0-7176 GCA_036276395.1 Pseudomonas sp. | reverse complement strand
GGTGACCAGCGCATCGATCTGCAGGCGCTCGGCCATGCGCGTGGAGGCGCGCAGCATCATGCGCTTCAAAATCACGCCCATCTGGCTGTTGTCGACCTTGCCAAGAATCTCGCCTAGTACTTCCTCGAACGGCACGCTGATAAAGAGTACGCGCTGCGAGCTGCCGAACTTCTGCCAGAGGTAATGCGCCACTTCCATCACGCCCAGCTCGTGGGCACGGCCGCCGAGATTGAAGAAGCAGAAGTGGGTGATCAGGCCGCGGCGCATCATCTGATAGGCGGCAACGGTGGAGTCGAAACCGCCGGACATCAGCACCAGGGTCTGCTCCAGCGAACCCAGCGGGTAACCGCCCAGGCCTTCGTGCTGATGATGAATGACGAACAGGCGCTGGTCGCGGATCTCCATGCGCACCACCACCTCGGGGTCCTTCAGCGAGATACCGGCCGCGCCGCACTGCTGGCGCAACTGGCTGCCGACATAGCGCTCGACATCCATGGAACTGAAGGGATGCTTGCCGGCGCGCTTGCAGCGCACGGCGAAGATCTTGCCCGGCAGCTGCTCGGCGAAGTGCTGTTTGCATTTCTCCAGCACGTCATCGAAATCGCCCAGGGGGTATTCATCGACTTCGAGAAACTGGCCGATACCCGGCGTGCAGCTCAGGCGCTCGATCATCGCCTGCAGGGTTTTCACCTCGCTGATCTGGGTTTCGACTTCCAGGTTGTCCCACACGCCGCTGACCTGCAGCTGCGGATCGAACTCACGCAAAACCGAGCGAATATTCTTCGCCAGCTGCCGGATAAAGTGCTTACGCACCGGCCGGCTCTTGATGGTGATTTCCGGGAAGACTTTAACGATCAGTTTCATGAAAACAGTGCGCGCCGAGGCCGCCAAAAAACAGGGGCGCGGATTATAGCGGAAATTGTTCAAGCTTTGATCAAAAACCTGCAACCCTTATGCAGGCGCACCATTTAAGTGCACATCACAAATATCAAGAACCATAATGGTGCATTTATTCTCGCGTTATTCAGTTACAGCCCCCGCCAGCCCTGAGTTTCAGGGCTGGCATCCATTTTCGTGCACTGGCATGCAATTTGCTCCCTTGTGAGGCAGGTTGCCCTGGAGGACTATGCCGCCGGGCCGCACCGCACTATCGAGGGCTCAAGATTCGAGCCTTATCCACCTGGAGGACAGCATGTCGAAGTCGATTCAACTGATTAAAGAACACGACGTGAAGTGGGTTGACCTGCGCTTCACCGATACCAAGGGCAAACAGCACCACGTGACCATGCCGGCCCGTGACGCCCTGGACGACGATTTCTTCGAGCACGGCAAGATGTTCGACGGTTCTTCCATTCATGGCTGGAAAGGCATCGAAGCCTCCGACATGATCCTGATGCCGGTTGACGACACCGCCGTTCTCGACCCGTTCACCGAAGAGCCGACCCTGATCCTGGTTTGCGACATCGTTGAGCCGAGCACCATGCAGGGCTACGACCGCGACCCGCGCTCGATCGCCAAGCGCGCCGAAGAGTTCCTGAAAACCACCGGCATCGGCGACACCGTATTCGTCGGCCCGGAGCCTGAGTTCTTCATCTTCGACCAGGTCAAGTTCAAGTCGGACATCTCCGGCTCCATGTTCAAGATCTACTCCGAGCAAGGCTCCTGGATGACCGACCAGGACGTCGAAGGCGGCAACAAGGGCCACCGCCCAGCCGTCAAAGGTGGTTACTTCCCAGTTCCGCCGTGCGACCACGACCACGAAATCCGTACTGCCATGTGTAATGCCATGGAAGAAATGGGCCTGGTCATCGAAGTTCACCACCACGAAGTGGCCACTGCCGGCCAGAACGAAATCGGTGTGAAGTTCAACACCCTGGTCGCCAAGGCTGACGAAGTTCAGACCCTGAAGTACTGCGTACACAACGTGGCCGACGCCTACGGCAAGACCGCGACCTTTATGCCGAAGCCGCTGTATGGCGACAACGGTTCGGGTATGCACGTACACATGTCCATCTCCAAAGATGGCAAGAACACCTTCTCCGGCGAAGGCTATGCCGGCCTGTCCGATACCGCCCTGTACTTCATCGGCGGCATCATCAAGCACGGTAAGGCCCTGAACGGCTTCACCAACCCGGCGACCAACTCCTACAAGCGTCTGGTCCCAGGTTTCGAAGCACCGGTAATGCTGGCCTACTCGGCGCGCAACCGCTCGGCCTCGATCCGTATTCCGTACGTTTCCAGCCCGAAAGCCCGCCGTATCGAAGCCCGCTTCCCGGATCCGGCTGCCAACCCTTACCTGTGCTTCGCCGCACTGCTGATGGCTGGCCTGGACGGCATCCAGAACAAGATCCACCCTGGCGATGCTGCCGACAAGAACCTGTACGACCTGCCGCCGGAAGAAGGCAAGCTGATCCCGCAAGTGTGCGGCAGCCTGAAAGAAGCCCTGGACGAGCTGGACAAGGGTCGTGCGTTCCTGACCAAGGGCGGCGTGTTCTCCGACGACTTTATCGATGCCTACATCGAGCTGAAGTCCGAAGAAGAAATCAAAGTACGCACCTTCGTACACCCGCTGGAATACGACCTGTACTACAGCGTCTAATCCCGCACGCAAGACAAGAGGCCACCTTCGGGTGGCCTTTTTGCATTCTGCACCGGCCACACCGGCAGCCCAGCCAAACCCTGCCGGCCATTTAGGCCAGCCTTTACTGCACTGGCGCACGCAGCTGTATCAGCGCCCTTGCCAGAGCGCGCCACCAATGCAAGTCTTAGCGGCACACATCTCAGGAGAGTCAGGCCATGCGTCCTCTGCTCATCTGCCTGCTGCTCGGCCTGGCCATGCCGGCCAGCGCACAGATCTACAAGTACACCGACGCCCAGGGCAATACCGTGTTTACCGACCAGCCACCGGAAGGCCAGGAGGCGCAAAACGTCGAGCTGCAGCCGACCAACAGCGTGGAGATGCAGGTACCCAGCCCGCCGCCGGAAAGCAGCGCACCCGAGGCCGCCGTTGCCGCCCCCTACAGCACCCTGCAGCTGACCGACGTGCCAACGGATGAAGCGATGCGCGCCAACAACGGCACCTTCAGCGTCGGCGTGCAGATAGCCCCGCGCCTGGCCGCCGGCCATCGCCTGCGCCTGCTGCTGGATGGCCAGCCCTACGGCCAGCCGAGCAATGTGCCACGCCTGCAACTGAGCAATGTCGACCGCGGCGAACACAGCCTGGCGGTTGAAGTGCTAAGTGGCGAACAATCGATCCAGCAGAGCGCCACCGTCACCTTCAGCGTGCAGCGGGTCAACACCAGCAGCCCCGCCCTGCGTCCACCACCGCCGCCACCCAAACCCAAGCCAAAACCGACACCATGACCATGCGCAATTTGCTGTTCTGCGGCCTGATGCTGCTCGGCCTGCCGGCCCTGGCCCAGGTCTATACCTATATCGACGCCGAAGGTAACCGGGTGTTTACCGACAAGCCCAAGGCCGGTAATGCCGAGCGCATCGAACTGGCGCCGGGCAACTCAATGCCGACCCTTTACCCGCCGGCCAGCACGGCAACGCCAGCGGCCGCTCCCGAACCCTCCCTGCGCTATCAGGTGCTGCGGATTCTGGTGCCACAACCGGATGCAACCGTGCGCGACAGCGGTGGCCAGTTGATCGTCAGCGTCAGCAGCGAACCGGCGCTGTTTCCCGGGCACAGCTATCGCCTGCTACTGGACGGCGAGGTGGCCGGCGAAAGCGGCCGCAGCCCGGTATTCCCCCTGGAAAATATCGACCGCGGCAGTCATCAACTGGCGGTGGAAATCGTCGATGCCCAGGGCCGCATCATCGAGCGCACCCCCAGCCAACCGTTCCACCTGCACAGCATTTCCCTGGCCCAGAAACGCCGGATCACCCCCTGCAAGAAAGCCGATTACGGCGTGCGTCCCGAGTGCCCACTCAAGGACAAGCCGCCGGAGAAGAAAGACATCCCCCTGGTTCCCTTCCTCTAAACGTATGCCGCGCACCGTTTCGGTGCGCGACATGCCGACTATTTCTATACTCTCCCTGTTTTGGGTCACGCAAGCGGACCCTGCTGCGCCGAAAAGCAGCCATAAGCCGAGACACAGCGCACAAACACGCTTCTTTTCGGGGCTTTGGTTTGCTTCTTGCATTTTCCAGCTGCATTGACCGCAGCCATGCGGTTCGCAGCGAAACGTCGGCAGACCTTACCTATGATCATCAACGACGCATTGCACCGCCTGCTTCTAGATAACCTGACCACCGCTACCCTGCTGCTTAACGCCGAATTGCGCCTTGAGTACATGAACCCGGCGGCGGAAATGCTCCTGGCCGTCAGCGGCCAGCGCAGCCATGGGCAATTTATCAGCGAGCTGTTTACCGAATCCGCCGAGGCCCTCAACGCCCTGCGCCAGGCAGTGGAACAGGCCCACCCGTTCAACAAGCGCGAAGCCATACTGACCTCGCTGAACGGCCAGACCCTGACCGTCGACTACGCCGTCACCCCACTGTTCAATCGCGGCGAAACCCTGCTGCTGCTGGAAGTGCACCCGCGCGACCGTCTGCTGCGCATCACCAAGGAAGAGGCGCAGCTGTCCAAGCAGGAAACCACCAAACTGCTGGTGCGCGGCCTGGCCCACGAGATCAAGAACCCCCTGGGCGGCATCCGCGGCGCGGCGCAGCTACTGGCTCGTGAGTTACCGGAGGAAAGCCTCAAGGATTACACCAATGTGATCATCGAGGAGGCCGACCGGTTAAGAAACCTAGTGGACCGGATGCTCGGCTCGAACAAGCTGCCATCCCTGGCCATGACCAACGTGCACGAAGTGCTGGAACGGGTCGGCAGCCTGGTGGAAGCGGAAAGCCAGGGCAGCATCACCCTGGTGCGCGACTACGACCCGAGCATCCCCGACCTGTTGATCGACCGCGAGCAGATGATCCAGGCGGTGCTCAATATAGTGCGCAACGCCATGCAGGCGATTTCCGCGCAGAAGCACGACCTCGGCCTGGGCCGCATCACCCTGCGCACCCGCACCCTGCGCCAGTTCACCATCGGCCATATCCGCCATCGCCTGGTGACCAAGATCGAGATCATCGACAACGGCCCGGGCATTCCCGCTGAGCTGCAGGACACCATTTTCTACCCCATGGTCAGTGGCCGCGCCGATGGCACCGGCCTGGGCCTGGCCATCACCCAGAACATCATTAGTCAGCACCAAGGCCTGATCGAGTGTGAGAGCCACCCCGGCCACACCCTGTTCTCGATCTTCCTGCCGCTGGAACAAGGAGTAACACCGTCATGAGTCGCAGTGAAACCGTCTGGATAGTCGATGACGACCGCTCCATCCGCTGGGTACTGGAAAAAGCCCTGCAGCAGGAAGGCATGACCACCCAGAGCTTCGACAGCGCCGACGGCGTGCTCAGCCGCCTGGTACGCCAGCAGCCGGACGTGATCATCTCGGATATCCGCATGCCCGGCGCCAGCGGCCTGGAGTTGCTGGCGCAGATCCGCGAGCTGCACCCGCGCCTGCCGGTCATTATTATGACCGCCCATTCCGACCTGGACAGCGCGGTAGCCTCCTACCAGGGCGGCGCCTTCGAGTACCTGCCCAAGCCCTTCGATGTCGACGAAGCGGTCTCCCTGGTCAAGCGCGCCAACCAGCACGCCCAGGAGCAGCAAGGCCTGGCCCCGCCGGTGGAGCTGGCACGTACCCCGGAGATCATCGGTGAAGCGCCGGCCATGCAGGAGGTGTTTCGCGCCATCGGCCGCCTCTCCCACTCCAATATCACCGTGCTGATCAATGGCGAATCCGGCACCGGCAAGGAGCTGGTCGCCCATGCCCTGCACCGCCACAGCCCGCGCGCGGCGCAGCCCTTTATCGCGCTGAATATGGCGGCGATCCCGAAAGACCTGATGGAATCCGAGCTGTTCGGCCATGAGAAAGGCGCCTTTACCGGCGCGGCCAACCTACGCCGCGGCCGTTTCGAGCAGGCCGATGGCGGCACTCTGTTTCTCGACGAGATCGGCGATATGCCGGCCGACACCCAGACCCGCCTGCTGCGCGTGCTGGCCGACGGCGAGTTCTACCGGGTTGGCGGCCATACCCCGGTGAAGGTGGATGTGCGCATTATCGCCGCCACCCACCAGAACCTGGAAACCCTGGTGCAGGCCGGCAAGTTCCGCGAGGATCTGTTCCACCGCCTCAACGTGATCCGCATCCATATCCCGCGCCTGGCCGACCGCCGTGAGGATATCCCCACCCTAGCCCGCCACTTCCTCAGCCGCGCCGCCCTGGAGCTGGCGGTTGAACCCAAGCTGCTGAAGAGCGAAACCGAGGACTACCTGCGCAACCTGCCCTGGCCGGGTAACGTGCGCCAGCTGGAAAACACCTGCCGCTGGATCACCGTTATGGCCTCGGGTCGCGAAGTGCATGTCGACGATCTGCCACCCGAGCTGCTGAGCCAGCCCCAGGACAGCGCCCCGATCAGCAACTGGGAGCAGGCCCTGCGCCACTGGGCCGACCAGGCCCTGGGCCGCGGCCAGTCGAGCCTGCTGGACAGCGCCGTACCGGCCTTCGAGCGGATCATGATCGAGACGGCGCTGAAGCACACCGCAGGCCGCCGCCGCGATGCCGCAGTATTGCTCGGCTGGGGGCGCAACACCCTGACGCGCAAGATCAAGGAACTGGGCATGAATGTAGACGGCGGCGAGGACGAAGACGGCGAGGATTAAAGCCGCCCGCCGCAACATGAAGAAACGGGCCCTCGGGCCCGTTTTTTATGGCCTACCATCCCTGGCGGCCACCCTGCGGACTGCCGCGCAGCCCCCCCCTATGCAGCGGGATTGCGCCAGCGCGATGCATATCTCTCGACTTCTGCACCCCGGCGGTTCAAACAGCCCCAAGCGCGAGCGCAAAATGCCCTAGAGAATCGCTGCAAGTCGCTATTTACGGGGCCTTCAGCAGCGTAATAAAACTGGCACATAGTCTGCATAGACTACAGCAATCCCAGTTTTGGGGACCTTGGTACAGGCAGGCCGGGGATTCCCCTCTTTTATTCGTGCTCCAGGCTGATCCGCAGCCGCCAGCGACCGTCCACCTCCTCGGCGTGCCATTCGCCGCGCAGGGGACGGGCCGCCACCACCCGCACCAGCAGATCCCGTCTATCACGCTGAATCCGCCA